>DFRF01000120.1 GCA_002378125.1 Rhodospirillaceae bacterium UBA3470
AGCAGCCCAGCGACGACCAGCAACACGAACAGATCGTTGCCCTTAGCAGCGTTGGCAAACCCACGAAGGACAACGAAACAGAAAAGCACGACGATAATCAGGCAGGCGATCAGCCCAAACTCCTCGCCGACGACGGCGAAAATAAAATCGGCGTGCGCGTCGGGGAGGTCTTCCTTCACTCGGCCTTCGCCGGGTCCGCGACCGGACCACCCACCGTTACGGAAGGCATCCAGGGCGCGTCCTACCTGGTATCCCTGTTCGGCCTGCGGATCGAGAAACCGATCGACTCGGAGACGAACATGGGAAAAGCTGAAGTAAGCCGCGACGCTGCCGCCTAGGAACAGGAATGCCATCGAAGCAACCAACAACCACGGCAGCCCAGCGATGAAGAATTGCACGGACCAAATTACGGAAATCACCAAGGTCATTCCTACATCTGGTTGCAAGAGCAGCAATCCAGCGATCAGCACGTATAAGCCCCCGGCAAGCATATAGCCAGGGAACTGATCGTCCAGGCGCCGCGTCGCGAAGAGCCAGGCAGACAGGACGGCAAAGCCTGGCTTTACAAACTCACTGGCCTGAATGGATAACCCGTGAATGTGCAGCCAACGGGTCGCCCCCTTGATTTCGATGCCGACCAGCAAGGTCACGGCCATCAGGCCGATAGCGCTTAAGGTTACCAATGCGGCGGCGCGGCGGACGCCGCGTCGACCAAGGAACGACACACCGAGCATCACGGCCAGCGCCACAATGATGAAAATGAACTGACGCTTGGCGAAGTGGAAGGTATCGAGTTCCATCCGTTCCGCCACGGGCGGCGATGCGGCCATGGTGAGAATCGCGCCTGCGATCGCGATGGCGATCACGGCGGCCAGAAGCCAACGGTCCACGGTCCACCACCAGCGGCCCACAAGGCTCGTATCAGTCCGGGCGAGCGCGCTCATATTTCGGTCTCCGTCATTCCTTCGGCGTCGGTCGTGCCGGGGAAAATACCAGGCTCCTCAAAGGGATCTAGATGCTCGCCGGGCAAGGCTTCCACCAGATCCTTGAAGACGTCGCCGCGCGCTTCGAAACTGGAAAACTGATCGAAGGACGCGCACGCTGGCGACAGGGCTACGACGGCCTGAGGCAGGCCGTCCGTCCGCGCCTGTTCGTGGGCAGCGGCAACCGCGGCATCTAGTTTGCCGGAAAGGGTGAACGGCACCTTGCCATCTAGGATCTGAGAAAAGGCCATCGCTGCATCGCCGATCAGGTAGGCGTGGCGGACCCGATCAAGATGCGGCAAACAGGCCGCAAGACCGCCCTCTTTTGGCTGGCCGCCGACGATCCAATATACATTGTCGAAACAAGCCAGCATCCGAGCCGCGGCCTCGTCATTGGTGGCCTTGCTGTCGTTCACGTAGGCCACACCATCGACAATGGTGACCGCTTCCTGGCGATGCACCAGCCCCGGATAGCTCTGCAGACAAGCCATGATGGCATGAGGTGCGACACCGGCGGTCTTCGCCGCCGCATAAGCCGCCGCCGCATTCTGGCCGTTGTGCGCACCCAGCAGGCTGGGATTTTGGTGCAGATTGCAAACGGGTATTTCTGTCCCGTTTGTGTCATCGTAAAGAACGCCATCGATAGCATAGACCCCGCCGGGTATGCGTTCCCGCCCGGAAACGGGAATGATCACTTGTTCGTCCGCGGCTTTCAATTCATTGCAGATCCCACGACAGATGTCGTCGTCGATGCCAATTACGGCGGCGCGTGGCTTGGTCTGGCGTTGAAAGATGATGCGCTTCGCGGCAATGTACCCGTCCATGCCGCCGTGCCGGTCTAAGTGATCGGCACTGATGTTCAGCAGGACGGCCACGTCGAACGTCACGGACGGCGCCAGTTCCAGCTGATAGGACGAAATCTCCAGTACGTAAGTGCCTTCCGCCCCTAGGGGGTCGAGCGTGAGGACGGGAATACCCAGATTGCCTCCGACCTCCACCTCGCGTCCGGCCACCTGCATGATGTGACCCAGTAGTGCCGTGGTCGTGGATTTGCCGTTGGTACCAGTAATGCCGATGTAATTGCACCACCTCTGGGTCCGAACCAGAAGCTCGATATCGCCGATAACCTCGCAGTTCGCCGCTCGGGCGTTGGCAACGACGGGATGGACTTCCGGGTGGTCCAACGGCACGCCCGGGCTGACCACCAAGGTCGTCATCTCTCGCCAGTCGCAGGCATGGAGATCGTTCATGCTGACACCTTCGGCCTCGGCGGCGGCGCGGGCGTCCTCATTGTCATCCCAAGCCCAGACCTCGGCACCGCTCTCTTGCAGCGCCAGGGCCGTGGCGATACCGGACCGGCCAAGGCCGAACACCGCGACGGGAAAACCTGCGAAGGGAAAGACGTCGATCATGATCCGCCTACCGCAGCTTTAGGGTCGAAAGACCCGCGAGAGCCAGGATCGTCGCGATGATCCAGAAGCGGATCACGATGGTGCTCTCCGCCCAGCCCTTCTTTTCGAAATGATGATGCAGGGGCGCCATCGCGAAAACGCGTTTGCCCGTTAGCTTGAAGGACACCACCTGAACGATGACCGAAACGGTCTCCAG
>DFRF01000091.1 GCA_002378125.1 Rhodospirillaceae bacterium UBA3470
GATACGCTCATCAACGACGTTTACCTCACCTACCAGTTTTGGTCGAAGCCGCAGGAAAAACACCAAAAGTTTTATCTCTCTGACAATGACGCAAATGCCCAAATCCCCGCTGTCATGCTGTTCCCACCGAAGTTCACACTAACCTCGGGCGCGGCATTGGATGTCGATGTCACCATGGAACATGCGCATGTGATTTCATTGTTTTTGGCCAAAAGCCTAACGCTCGATTGGATCGATATCAGCGCGACGCTGGCAGAGCAGGGGGGTGTCGATCATGACTAAATACGATGCCGAGGGCCTGACCCCACAGCAGCGTCTGCTGCGGGCGATGATTATCCTAAACAGTGTGAACAATGGTCGGCCTGTGCCGGATTTTGATAAGGTCGAAGCCGGTTGGATTACCGAGATTGATCCCGGTAAAAGCCGCGAAGAAAGCACGCAACAATTGGTGGACGCTGCTCAGTCTGCCGGTTGGGCGATAGAGCCTAATTCTGAGGGAGACCCATCATGAGTAAACAACCCACCATTCCCATGTCGCCAACGCAACTGCCTCAGCAACGCGTGTACGAAGTGGTCGATCTCCCCAAACGTCCTAAATCCTTTGATTGTCGGGTTGGTTATGGATGTTCGCCGCGGGACGGCCTTCCTAAGACGGGCCTCGATCACGCGGCTTATCTTTGTCAGGTCGAGTGGGCCTGGTCGCCTATGCATAGCCGCCTCGATGCCTACTATTTGCATCGGGGTCGCAGCGAATGGTCATTGTGGTCGAAGTTCTGGGACGACGACTGGGATCGATGGGAGCACATTGGGATCGGCACGGTCGATCGTCGAGGGGTCAATCAAACCCAGGCGGGTGTGTATCTCTTAATCGCGTTTTGGCGACAGGAGATTACTGACGGCAGCCTCGATCAGTTCCATTGGATCAATGAAGCGGTGGACCTCTCCGTCGCGCAGTTGGGTGCCATGGCTCGAGAGGTTTGGGGCGACGACTAATAGTCGGAATGAGAGTTAAACTTTATGAGAGTAGGGGCCGCTTCAGGGCGGCCCCTTTTTCATTAGTGGAAGAAGGATCGATAAAATGCCTTATTTCCCATATTGGTTTTGAAGACGAGGTCTTCGCCACCGTTTTCGTCTTCGGCGTAAAGCCGGATGCTTTCGTCAACCACAAACCCAAAACTGACTTGCCAATGGAAAGGTTGACGATCGCGGTAGAATTCAGCACGGATGGGGCGGTCAAATTGAGACATCCATTCATTGAGTTCGAAGGATGCAGTTCCAAGCTCGTTGGGCGCATAAAAAAAAGACAACGCTCGGAACATCAATTGGCAGCCCTGCTCCAGTGCCTCAGCGGCGTATCCCCGCTCCATGGCGCGAAGGATCTGCCGCTGCGGTAACGCATGCATGAAGATACACCTCTCTTATCGTCAGGCGCACCCAGTGTGCACCTATCATGATCAGCTATAAGAGAGGGTTATCGTGTCAGCTTGGTATGGGGCGATTTCCTCTGAGGTGTTCAGCGTTTTTCGCAAGAGATCCGGTATGTGTTGGCCGTGTTTGCGGCCCGTATCGTTCACTTGCTTATACTAACAAAATACATGGGTATATTCAATTCAATGCACGCTTCTGAGCCCCGAAGAACTCCGATGAACAGGTGCTTGATTGGGATGGATTACCAATCGCGAGAGGGCCTTCCAAAGTTATCTCCGGGTCATCTCAGGGTTCGTCATGACGTGTCTCCGGGCATAGCCGCCATAGAGTGGACGATCGGCTCTGCAGGCCCTTTGTAAGATACGCTATCAACGTCTCTCAAACCGTCAGCATTTAGCGCTGATGAGGTTCATGCTCGCCCGTGGTACGCGAACGAGGTGCTTGTTCCTTGGCCTTTCGCCATGCCTCGAGCTCGCGACGTGACCATACGGTACGATTGGGGCCAAGCCGGATCGGAAGAGGTAGATCATTGCTCTCGACCCAGCGCGTAACCGTTGATGGGTGGATGCCCAGAATACGGGCGACCTGCTTCCGCGTCAGATACTGCGCGTCGTCTAATCCTGAATATTCTAACATTGCAATGGGAATTCCTACCTTCTCTTAAATAGAGCGACCGGGATTCCTTCGTTGCAAGAACAGAACATAAACATATTTCACGAACAGGTCAAGGTTTCTCTGCGCATGCGGTGGCGTTGAGGGCCATTCCGAACCTCCTATTCGGTCTTTATTGCAGACGACCATTGAGGTTGTCCCGAGGGGCCTCAGGGACCGCAAAGTGAGCCCATTCGTCCATGATGCGACGGCGTTCGGCGAGGAAATCGGTGCGGAGGTAAGCCGCCTGGGTGGGGTTTGGCAGCGTATGTGCGAGGCAGAACTCGATAGCTTGTGCATCAAACCGCGTCTGTTCGCCGGCCCAGTCCCTAAACGTCGAGCGAAACCCGTGCGGCGTGGCATCGGTCTTGGGGAACTGAGTGCGAATTAATTTGAGCATCGCCATGTTGGAAAGCGGACGCTCGGGGCGCCCGCCCGGAAACACGTAATGGTGATTATGGCGGGCGGTCTGGTGGGCGAGTATCGCCATGGCCGGATGGCTAAGCGGCACGCGGTGGGGTTTTCGGATCTTCATGCGTTCCGCCGGCACTGACCAAAGCTTTACGGTCGTATCGATCTCAGATCTCTGGAGCCCCAACACCTCGGAAGTGCGGGCCGCCGTCAGGATCATAAATTGCAGCGCGTAGGCCGCCGTGCTGCTCTGTTGGCCGAGACGGGCCATGAAGCGGGGCAGTTGAGGGTAGGGGAGTGCCGGATGGGGGCGGATCTTTGGCTTTTGGTGAGGCAGAAGAATACCCAAAGGTCCGGTGATCAAAGCCGGATTGTCGGCCTGGCGCCATTCTTTGGCGATGCTCCAGTTAAAGATAAAACCGAGGTTCTGGACCAGTTTGCGG
>DFRF01000233.1 GCA_002378125.1 Rhodospirillaceae bacterium UBA3470
CTGTAGTGTGCGAGGTATCCTTCGCGAGCAGAGTAGTGGTGATGCCGCAACCGTTGCGCATCACCTGTTCGGCCTCGCTTACCATGATGGTCTTGCCACGCAGAATGCCGTGCTGGTCCGGGTAGGATAGGCGAATGACTTCCAGACGGTTTTCCTCGATCAGTCGGACGACCCGTTCCGCTTCGGTAAGGTCTTGATCTGACCAGAGCTCATATTCGGCCACGAAGCCGGTCCGACCCATGTTGTCTTTACGTTCTGTCAAGTCAGGTCTCCGACGGCCAGGGATGTTGGGCCCAGGCGGACCTTGACCGGCGCTCGATTGCAGTAGCTTTCCATGTATCGCGCCAGCTGGCAGCCGGGGCGATGGTATCGATCGCCACTGGTCCGCGACACATTGCTGGGTCGTCGGGCCGCAGGGCAATTTCCGGTTCCGCATCGTTTTCCAGCGCCTCGATAGCCCGGATCATCAGCTTGCGATTGGCAATGATAGCTTTGTCTGTGGTGCCGAGATGCTCATTTGCCCGGTCCTGGATCTTACCGAGAGATTCCACCGCCCACTGGTCATGAACGTTGATGTCGTCGCCCATGCCGGTATAGGTGCGGTTGCGCTGCTCTTCAGGGTCGTAACCGTAATTATTGTCACGGTTCTTACGCGGCCGGTAGTCGGGCAATGTGTATAGCTCAAGACGGTCGTTCCGCATTCGCTCCTTATCCACCTTTTCGCTAAAGCTGGAAAAGATCGCGTACCACCAGCTTGTTGTATCGTTGATCGGCACGTGCCACTGCGTCAGCATCATCTCATTGCTTATTGGAATGATGATCGCGTTTGGGAAAATCTGGTTAGTGACCCGGACATGCATGCTGGCGTCGTTAAGGCGGCGCAGCGCATAGAGGCGTATGCCGGTTTCAGTTTGTTCGATCTCGATCTCTGGGCAATCGTATTCGCGCAGGACCTTTGTGATGGCCATGTCGTTTTCTTCAGTCGAGAAACGGAACTGTTGGCCGTAGGCTTCATCGTCTGTTTCGTCGTTGAAAAACCGATGTAGGAAAGAAGCATGAGAGGGATCGATACCTACTTCATTGAGCTGCAACCAGTTGCAGTCGACGAAGCCCTTGAAGGCGAAGGTGAATTCGTCCGGCGCTTCGAAACAGTCGAATGCAGGCAGGGGTGGTGGGTTTCCCTTGCCCATATAGGTAAAAACAATTCCGTTACGCTCGATGCACGGATAAGCCGTATGTTTGATCTTATTGTGAAAATTGCTACCCGCAGGTTCGGCCGGTTGTTCGAGACATTTGCCCGTGTGGTCGAACAGCCAGCCGTGAAACGCGCAGCGCAGGCCACCGTCTTCCCATCGGCCGAAACATAGATCTGCACCCCGGTGGGGACAGGCGCGACCAATCAGCCCGTATTCATCGTCGCCGTGGCGGTAAATGACCAGGTCTTCGCCCATCAGTGTGACCGCCTTCACCGGACGGTCACCAGTCAGTTCCTCGGTCAGCGCTGCCGGTTGCCAGTATTGGCGCATCAACTTTCCGCAACCCGTGCCGGGCCCCACCTGTGTTACCAGCCTGTTGAGATCCTCTTTCAGCATGCGTATTTCCCGGAATCTTGCGTTTTAACACCCCGATTGTAGCAGACGAGATCGATGGCGACGAGCAGGCAATGGTCGGAGGGTCCGAACTTCTATTGGCCGATCTGGTCGCGGAGGACTACTGGCTTGACCGCACTCCCTTCGAACAGGCCTTAATCGATTTAGAAGTTTTTGAAACTTTTCTAAAACTTGCGGAAATCGCCGTCATCTCAGCATCCATGATAAACTCCATCAGCGCGTAATTTCTTATGTGGGAAATCTGGATTTACGCGGTTTATATTCGCTTATCGTTTTGGTATTGCCGAATACTTTTCTGATTTTGAAACGGGAAACCACAGCTGATCTAAGCTAGGCACCCTCAATCCTCACTAGCTAGGGTGCCTCTCAGCCTAACCCCAATAAAGGCGCGTAGGATTATCCACCAGCAAAGCCTGCTGCTTCTCCGGACTGTTGGCGATCTTCGGGATGATGTCGATCAGATGGCCCTCATCCGGGACATGGGATTTCATGTTCGGATGCGGCCAGTCGGTGCCCCATAAGACCCGGTCGGTAAAATTGTCCACCAATGTCCGAGCGAATGGCACTACGTCGTTGTAAGGCGGGCCGTCGACACTCAGGCGTTCAGGACAGCTCACCTTGACCCAGAAGTTGGCATGGACGCTCATAAGATTCATGAAGCGGGTGAAGTGCGGGTCGTCCAGGGGCTTGGCGACGTTTGGCCGGCCCATGTGGTCGACGACGATGGTGCCGGGCAGGCTAGTCAAGAAGGGTTGTAGGTCTTCCAGATCCTGGCTTTCAAAGTAGACCACACAGTGCCAGCCAATTTTCACCACCCGCTCCGCGATCTCCATAAAAACCTCGCGGGGGGTCGCGTCTACGAGGCGCTTAAGGAAATTGAACCGGACGCCGCGGACGCCGGCCTCGTCAAGTTCCCTCAACTCGTCATCGGTGATGTCCGGTCCGACCATGGCGACGCCACGGGTTAAATCGCCGGCGGCACGCAAGGCATCGAGCATGGCGTCGTTGTTCTTCCCATGGCAAGTCGCTTGAACGATGACGTTGCGCGATAAACCCAAGTGATCGCGGAGATCGAAGAGTTGCTGCTTCGACGCATCACAGGGAGTGTACTTACGTTCTGGCGCGAAAGGGAATTCGGCCGCCGGGCCGAACACGTGGCAGTGCGCATCAACGGCGTCCGCCGGCATGACATAAGTTGGCTTCGACGGGTTTGGATGAAAAGGCAAATAGTCTGAATCCACGCTCATTCCTCTCAATCGACAAATACGGTGCCGTCCATCAACTTACGGGCCGTGCGCAGAATGGCGGCACTCTCGATATTGCCATTTGCAGCCATTTCCATAACCACAGTCATTTCGCCGATGGGATGCTCCACCGCCATGGTTTTTGTCTTCCCGTCCGGGATGTTCGCTAAATCGTACGCAGGCGAGCCTTCAAGAACAACCGCGCTAGCGACGCTGACCGCACCCAAGACCCCAATGGAGGCATGGCAACGGTGCGGTGTGAAGGTGCGTGTCGAGATAATCCCACCCGATCTCGGCGCGCTCACCATAGTCATCTTAGGCACGGATTTTTCCGTGACTTCTCCGAGATTCATCATCGGCCCGGCCTGCAGACGAATGGACTCCAGCTTCACCTTTAGGCCCTCATGCGAATCTAGTTCCTCTCGGGTTTCCGTGCCCGTGACCCCCATGTCGGCAGCCCGCATCACGACCACGGGCATACCATTGTCGATCATGGTCACCTCGACACCGTCGATGACATCCAGGGCGTTCGCCGTCGGCAAGAGTGCGCCGCAGGTGGAGCCGGCCGTATCCTTGAAGGTAATGGGAATGGCTCCGGCAGTGCCGGGGACGCCATCAATCTGGGCATCGCCTGAGTAGTTCAAGATGCCCCCGGGCGTCGGCACCTGGACGATGGCGACTTGGTCTGTGTTCTCCATGAAGATGGTCACCGGGGTGACGCCGTCGGTGGCGTCCACGATACCGCGTTCGATGGCGAAGGGCCCAACGCCAGCTAGGATGTTACCGCAGTTTTGTACGTCCGTGACAATGGCCTGGTCGATGAAAACCTGCAGGAAAAGATAGTCCACATCGACGCCGCCACGGCTTGAAGGTTTCACCACGGCGACCTTCGACGTCAGCGGATCAGCGCCGCCCATGCCGTCAATCTGTCGCGGATCGGGCGAGCCCATGACGCGAAGGAGAAAGTTGTCGCGCGACGCTTCATCTGCCGGCAGGTGATCGGCTAGGAAGTATCCACCTTTCGAGGTGCCACCCCGCATCCACATGCAAGGCGCAGAGACAAGACTGGTTAGCATGGCCTATTCAAGCTCATCGACTGTGCGCGGGTAGATGCTCTCGAAGCCTTCCGCGTATTTCGCCTTGCGACCACCGGCCTGACCACCGGAGTTACGGCGGAAGTGGTTTGCGCGGTTCTCGGCGACGTTAGTGTAAAAGTCCCACAGGTGCTCTTGGCCCTGCATGCATTCGATGGCGGCGCGCTTATTGTCCCAGACGTCGGTGATGTCTAGGAATACGTCCGGCTTCCACCCCATCTGTTCGGTCTGATGCGGCTCAAAGAGATAGAGCTGCGGCGCCCCCAGGACCTTCTCACCGGGGTTGTGACCCCACGCCTGAGCGATCATACGACATTCCATGGCCACCTCAGTAGCGTACATGTGGTCCGTGTTGTACGGGTCATACTTTGAATGCGACAGCATGAAGTTGGGCTGAACAGCGCGGATCAGATCCACGAGCTTGAATTTCGCCTCGTCATTCATGCGCAGCGGATAGTCGCCCTGGTCGAAAAATACGATGTCATGGGCGTTGAGCGCCTTGGCGGCATTTTCGGCTTCCATCTGGCGGGACACCTTGACCTTTTCTAGAGTGATCCCCTCTTCCTTCCAGAGCTTCGCGGACTCCCCACGCTCCCCGAAGGACAGGCAGCAGATAGTCACGTCGTAACCCTGTTTCTGGTGCAGGGCGATGGCGCCGCCGCAGCGCCAGACGAAATCGGCCGCATGGGCGCTGATAACCAAAGCCGTTTTATTGTCCGCCTTATTGTCCGACATGGAAGCCCCCTCAAGGCATTGAATTACTCGCCGACCCGAATGTCCAGCCACCTACTATTTCCGAGGCCGCTCAATTTCTCATTTCAAACACGGCCGACTGTTATTTTAGCTATAGCACTACACATACCTGCCGACGAGAGGGATGAAGATCGGATCACGGCGCAATGCTTCCCGAACCTAAGCCACCTGCGCGCCCGCCACGAAACCGGCGTCCGGGCGACCACGCCGGACTAGGGTGCCCCTCTATGAAATTTTTTAAATTGACCATTGTGCTTATCAATTTCGCTCCGAGGCTCGACGATGTTAAGTTCTGAAGCACATTGAGAAGCTGAGTACGACCCAACATGGATTCATCAACCACTCCCCTCAGCGACATGACCACCCTGGCCTTCATCGGTTTCGGTGAAGCCCCACTGGCCGAAAAGGGAGCAGACAATGGATAAAAACTATCACGACATCCCAGGAACATACGTGTTCGACGGAACACAGAACCGCGCCGGCTACCACCTTAATATGTTCTGCAAGTCGCTGGACGTGGAAGCCAACAGGGATGCCTTCCGCAACGACCCGGACGTCTATCTGGACAGGTACCCGATGACCGCCGAACAGCGCAAAGCCATTGAGGATCGCGACTGGCTGGGCATGCTACAACTAGGTGGCAACATATACTACACCTTCAAGATCGCCATCTTTGACCAGGTCTCCATGCAGGCCGTCGGTGGCATGATGTCCAACATGACGGAAGAGGAATTCCGCCAGATGATGATCAACGGCGGACGCTCCGTCGAAGGCAATCGTTCGAAATCGGAGGGCAACTGATATGGCTCGCATCACTGCTGGCATCGGCACCTCCCATGTCCCCGCGATCGGCGCAGCCATCGACCACGATAAAACCCAGGAAGATTATTGGAAGCCCCTGTTCGACGGCTACATGCCAGCTCAGGAATACGTCGAGAAAAACACCCCGGACGTGGCCATCCTGGTATACAACGATCACGCCTCCGCCTTCTCCCTCGAACTAATATCAACATTCCTGCTGGGCGTAGCCGACTACTTTCCGCCGGCCGACGAAGGCTACGGGCCGCGCCAGGTGCCCGGTGTCGAGGGACATCCGGAGCTCGCCTGGCACTTGGCGGAATCCCTTATCCTAGACGAGTTCGATATGGCCATCGCCAACGAAATGCCCGTCGACCACGGCCTCACCGTACCGCTGTCAATCACGTGTGGCCAACCCGACGCCTGGCCATTTAAGGTGATCCCGCTTTGCGTTAATGTGATCCAGTATCCGCAGCCCACGGGGAAACGATGCTTTAAGCTGGGACAGGCAATTCGAAAAGCCGTCGAGAGTTTCCCTGAAGACCTGCATGTCGCCATTTACGGCACCGGCGGCATGTCACACCAATTGCAAGGTGAACGGGCCGGGCTCATAAACGCCGACTTCGATAACGCGTTCCTGGATGACCTGACTGCGGACGTCGACCGGCTGGTGAACATCGGGCACATGGAATACCTCCGCGAGTCGGGCTCCGAGGGCATCGAGATGATCATGTGGCTGATCATGCGTGGCGCACTTGGTGAGCAGGCTAAAGAGATCTATAGGCACTATCACGTGCCGGCCTCAAATACCGGCGCCGGGCTGATCATCCTCGAAGCTGCCTAGGCTTCACGCTGGCACCCCGAGAGGTCAACCCGGAGGGCGGCAGGAGTGCCTGGATCGCATTCTCGACACTAGCGGGCACCTGTAGCATTTGTCACACTGCCTGCAGGCTTAAAAAAATAGCGTCAATCAGTAAGGCGCAAGAGAACATGGAGCGTATTAAAATAGAACGAACAAACAAGAGGTCGGCATCGGACATGGCCCATCCCAATAGCTTCGACGCACGCGACAACCTAGAGGTCGGCACAAGGACCTACACCTATTTCAGCCTACC
>DFRF01000045.1:0-253 GCA_002378125.1 Rhodospirillaceae bacterium UBA3470
CGAAGTGTTGGGCGAAAACGATGTGGCGGTCGCTGGCTAGGTTTTGGCCTCGAACCACCGCCAAGCCACCGGCATCCAGCCATGCCTGACGCACGGCCAGGGCCACGTTGTCACCGCCCGCCGAGACATTGGCGCCCGAAATCTCCGCCCCGAAATGCGGGGATAGGGGTTTGATGGTGACGTCCACCTTGATCTCCTTGTCGCTGCTTTTTGGTTTCATAGCGCGTGAGAACTTCATGCGGAACGGAGGGCT
>DFRF01000045.1:556-4938 GCA_002378125.1 Rhodospirillaceae bacterium UBA3470
GAACTTCATGCGGAACGGAGGGCTATTTCATTATCCGTACAGACTTTTCATTCTGGGGCTGGCTCGCGTCTTTTCGCCTCTCCGCCATCTTGTTAGGCTCGGATACCAACCTTTTGCCGGAGGGAACATGGCCAAGAGACTGGTACTGAGTTTCATTGCGACCGACGAACCGGGTCAGGTCGAGCGGATCACCGAGGCCGTTGCCAAGAGCGGCGGCAATTGGCTTGAGAGCCGGATGGCGCATCTGGCGGAGAAATTCGCGGGCGTTGCCCGGATTTCTGTGCCCGACGATAAGGCCGCAGCGTTGGAAGGCGCCCTGGCGGCGCTTCGCGACGACAGTTTCCACCTGATCGTAGAGACTGCGGGCAAGGTCCAACCGGTGGATGGCCAGGTTTTGGTCCTGGATTTTGTCGGTCCCGATCATCCGGGCATACTCCATGAGATATCGCAATGCCTGACCGAACGGGGCGTCAGCGTTGAGAGCATGAAGACGGAACTGGAAGCCGCGCCCATGAGCGGTGGCCGTCTGTTCCACGCAAAAGGAAGGGTACGCATGCCCGCTGGGTTGGATGAGGGGCAATTGCGGGGCTCCTTGGAGAGCTTAGCCGAAGCCTTGATGGTCGACATTACCCTCGAGGAAGAAACCGCCTGATGGTTCATCTACGTAACTAATTTCGTGTCACGTTTTCTGCCTGCATAGCCGTGAGGTCAAGGACATCCCTACGTACTGCCGCCGACCACTTTCTTTGATCACCCAGGGCTTGTTCCGGAAGGGCGGGTGGTGTCGCATATAGCTTTGATCGTCGCAATTGAGTTCCGCCTTCCAATGGCCTTCGCCCCCTGGCAGAAGACCATGATCCGCAAAGTTTCCATTCGTGAACCCTAGATCGACGTTTCGTTCCTTGAAAGCATTCCTCGATTCCTTTTGACAGCTCCTGACCGGCTTCCTAAACCGGGCGGATACAGTGGTTTCGAGACTGGATCGGGAGGCAGGCCGTGGAACTTTTATACGATTCGGAACAACAGGCATTTCGTGAAGAAGTACGCGCTTTCATGAAGGAAATGGCGCCGGTGGACATCGCGGCGAAAGCCCATACTGGTCAGCGCTATGACAAGGAAGACATGAAGCGATGGCATGGGATCCTGTATGAGCAAGGCTGGGTCGCGCCCAAGTGGTCGAAGGAAAATGGTGGCGCTGGCCTTGATCCCATCCAGGTGCATATCTTGGACGAGGAAGCCTTCGCAGCCGGCATGCCGCGCTTGCAGGCCTTTGGCCTCAGTATGGTTGGACCGGTGATTATCCATTTCGGCGATGATGAACAGAAATCGCGCTACTTGCCGAAGATACTGTCTGGCGAAGAATTCTGGTGCCAGGGCTTTTCGGAGCCGGGCAGTGGCTCGGACCTGGCTTCGTTGAAGACCCGAGCCGATCGCGACGGCGACAAGTATATTGTCAATGGCCAGAAGACTTGGACCACCCAGGCGCACATCGCTGATTGGATGTTTTGCTTGGTCCGCACAGACTGGGACGTGAAGCAGCAGGAGGGAATTTCCTTCCTGTTGATCGACATGACTAGCCCCGGCGTAGAGGTGCGACCGATAATCACCATGGATGGCGAGCATGCCGTTAATGAGGTGTTCTTCGACAACGTCGAAGTGCCGGCCGAGAACCTGGTCGGTGAAGAGAACAAGGGCTGGGACTACGCTAAGTTCCTTTTGTCGAATGAGCGCACTGGTATTGCCGGTGTGGGCCAATCGAAGGCGGAGTTTGCGCGCCTCAAGGCTATCGCCAGAAAGGAGAAACGCCGTGGCGTAACCCTGAGTGAGGATCCGCTGTTTAAAGCGAAGTTGGCGGACTTGGAATTGAAACTCCGCGCCCTGGAGATTACCAACCTCCGCATGCTGATCGAAGAGAAGGAGAAGGGCGCACCGGGCCCCATTTCGTCGATCTTGAAAGTCGTCGGCTCGGAAGTGCAGCAAGGCATTGCAACCCTGACAATGGAAGCCGTGGGCAGCTACGCTGCGCCGTATCTGCCGGAAAGCCTCGAGAATTCTTGGAACGGCGAGCCCATCGGACCTGACTACGCCGCCCATGCGATGCCGTACTATTTCTTCCGGCGCAAGGCGTCCATCTACGGTGGATCGAACGAGATCCAGCGCAATATCATTTCCAAACATCTGCTGGGCCTCTAGGAGCCGGCCATGGATTTTACATTTACCGAAGAACAGAGCCTCATGGCCGACAGCTTGCGCAAGGCCTATGAGAGCGACTACGACTTCGACAAGCGCCGAGCGTTTCTGGACGACACAGCCACTTTCCACAGTCCGGCCATGTGGCAGACCCTGGCTGAGAATGGGTTCGTTGGCCTGTTGGCCCCAGAAGAGGCTGGCGGCTTTAACGGCGGCGGTGCGGAGATCATGGCCGTGACAGCGGAAATGTCGCGTCACCTAGCCTTGGAGCCGTTCCTGGCGACGTCCGTCATGGGCGTGCGCCTTCTCGTCACTGCCGGTACGAATGCGCAGAAATCTAACATCCTACCCCAGGTGGTGGCCGGCGAGGCGAACTTGGCCGTCGCCCTTTACGAGCCCGGCCAGCGTTATGACGTGGCGCCTCAGACCACGACCACTAAGTTGGATGGTGATGACTTTGTCTTGAACGGCACGAAGGCCGTTGTGGTCGGCGGCGACAGTGCGCGGTGGATCGCCATTGGCGCCAAGCTGGAAGATGTCGGCTCGGCCCTCTTCCTGGTGGATGCCGGCGCCGATGGCGTGAGCAAAAAAACCTACCGTCTGGTTGACGGACGCGGCGCGGCCGACTTGGAACTGTCCGATGTCCGTGTAGGTGCCAATGCCCGCATGGCCGCCGATGATGCGGAAACCGCCTTGGCGGAGATTGAGGATTGGGCCGTTACCGCGTCGTTAGCCGAAACCCTGGGCGCCATGGAGATGGCCCGTGACCTGACTCATGAATACCTGCAGACGCGCGAACAATTCGGCCGGCCTATCGGCAAGTTCCAAGTTCTCCAGCACAACATGGCGGATGTTTTCAGCGACGTGGAGTTTGCTCGTTCAATGGTGTTTTGGGCCGCGTCGGAAGTGGCGAACCCCGACGCCCCGACGCGCCGCCATGCTGTCTCTGGGGCCAAGGCCTTTGTCGATAACGCGGCGCGCAATATCGCCGAACGCTGTATTCAGATGCACGGCGGCGTGGGTGTCACGGATGAATATGCCCTGACCCACTATGTGAAGCGCCTGACACTTGGCCAGATCCTGTTTGGCGATCGGGACGAACACCTGCTGCGGTATACGAATACCAACGCCTAGCTTGTTTGACCTAACAGTTCGACAAATAGGTTTTCGGCGGCTTGAGAGACGTGTTGCTCATGCATGAGCGCGTCAAAAACCACCAGGGGGTGAGGTTGACGGTCCGGAGGTTTACGCTTCGCCTCCCGCTTTTGATCAGATGACGCCCTGATCCTTTAAGGCAGAGATGGCTGCCGCGTCATAACCCGCCGATGCCAAAATCTCATCGGCATGTTCGCCGAGACGCGGCGGCGGCGCGGGCGTGGCTAGTTTGGTCCCGGTGAATTCGATTGGATTGGCGATAGTTTTTACCACCCCCGCTGTTTTGTGGTCCATTTCCCAGATCATGCCGCGTGCCTTTAGGGTCTCGCTTTCGCAGATTTCCGCGACCGTCGCGATCGCGCCGCAAGGCACACCCGCCGCGTCCAGAAGTGCGATCCATTCGGCCCGAGTCCTGGTTTTCAGGACCTCGGTGATCAACGGCATGATCTCGTCGCGGTTTTGGACCCGGTCTGGCGCTGCGGCGTAGTTGGGGTGGTCTTTCCATTCGGGCTTATCCGCCGCGTCGCAGAACTTCTGCCAAAGCGAATCATTGGCCACGGCGACGTTTAGCCAACCGTCGCCGGCCTGGAAGGTCTCGTAGGGCACGATGGACGGGTGCGCGTTGCCGCGCCGTTTTGGCGTTATTCCCGTGGCGTAGTAGTTACTCGCCTGATAGGTCAGTAGGGAGGCTAGCGCCTCAAGCATGGAGACCTTTACGTGCTGGCCTTTTCCCATAACGTGGCGCGCGTTCAGGGCGGCTAGGATCCCTTGGCTCAGCATCATACCGGCGACCATGTCGGCAATGGAGGTGCCCATTTTAGTGGGCGGGCTGTCGGGGTCGCCGGTGATATCCATCAACCCCGATTCGCCTTGGATAACCAGGTCATAGCCCGGCCGCTTGGCGCCGGGACCTGTATCCCCAAAACCGGAGATGGAGCCGTAGATGATGTCTGGGTTGCGCGCCGCCACGTCTTTATACCCGAAGCCCAGGCGCGCCGCCGCGCCGGGGCGGAAGTTCTCGATGATGACGTCGGCGT
>DFRF01000045.1:5297-5514 GCA_002378125.1 Rhodospirillaceae bacterium UBA3470
TCGCCGCGTCTTGCTTCATGTCCAGCGCCAGGCTCTTCTTGTTGCGATTGACCGATAGGAAGTAAGCCGACTCCTCACCCTGGTAGGGCGGGGCAAAGGCGCGTGTATCGTCGCCTGCGCTGGGGCGTTCAATTTTAATGACCTCGGCGCCCATGTCGCCAAGCATCATAGAGCAAAAGGGACCCGATAGGACGCGGGTGAGGTCAATAACGCGAAT
>DFRF01000033.1:0-350 GCA_002378125.1 Rhodospirillaceae bacterium UBA3470
GCTACAAAGGCATTTTCGGGACGTTCGTAGAGGTCGTCAGGCGACGCCAATTGCTGGATGACGCCATCATTGAATACGGCAACCCGATTTGACATGGTCAGCGCTTCGGATTGATCGTGTGTCACGTAGACAACTGTAACACCAAGATTCTCGTGAATATGCTTGATCTCGTATTGCATCTGCTCACGCAGCTGTTTATCCAGCGCGCCAAGAGGTTCATCCATCAGTACCAACGCGGGATCGAACACCAAGGCGCGGGCCACCGCGACACGCTGCTGCTGTCCGCCGGACAATTGCGCCGGCCGACGACCGCCGAAACCGCCCAATTGAACCATATCGAGCGCCCGATT
>DFRF01000033.1:746-21383 GCA_002378125.1 Rhodospirillaceae bacterium UBA3470
GTTCTCAGCGACGGTCATATGCGGGAATAGTGCATAGTTCTGAAACACCATGCCGATGCCACGTTTATGCGGTGGCACGTTGTTAATCGGCACGCCGTCTAAGGTAATTTCACCGTGCGTTGCCGGCTCGAAACCGGCCAGCATCATCAGGCAAGTTGTCTTGCCCGAACCGGACGGCCCTAACATGGTTAGAAATTCACCCCGTGCCACGTCAAGGTTCAAGTTCTTTACGACGAGTGTTTCGCCGTCATAGCTTTTTTGCACTTCTATAAAGCGGACAAGCGTGTCGGTCTCCGCAGCCATCAAAACACTACCTTGTTATAGTTTGTTAGACCGGCTTTCCGGTTTCTAATTATTACCCAGACCAAATTAAGGGACCTGAAGCAATATTATGTCGCAAATGCGACTAATCATGGCGCAACCGTAACACGGCAATAAATCGTAAATAAAGGCCTCATCAGTCGATTTGCCGCTTTTTACTTGAATGCGTCCTTAAGCCGGAACTAAACATGTGGCTTGGCCTATACCCAAGGGTTTTCATCCACTACCGAAAGGCCTGATTGCCGTGTGCGAAGAACCATTTCCTCTACATCTCGATTACGGTATTCCGACATGTGTGGCATAGCCGGCCTTCTCTATCCCCACGAAGTCCAAAACCCGGGCCGAGATAACATGAACCTCCAGCTTCGAAGCATGGCGAATGCCATGGAACATCGGGGACCGGACGGTGAAGGTTTTTGGCAATCGCCTGACAGTCGGATCGGCTTGGCACATCGACGTCTAGCAATCATTGACCTCTCGCCCGACGCCGCACAACCGATGACCAGCGGTGACGATCACATCTGGGTCACATTCAACGGCGAGATTTATAACCACTTGATCTTACGCCACGAACTGGAGGACATGGGGCATCGGTTCCAAACCGATCATTCGGACACGGAAGTGTTGATCCATGGATACCGCGCCTGGGGGATTGAGGGACTGGCCAATCGCCTTGAAGGCATGTTTGCGCTTGCGATCTGGGATATGGATCGGCAGGTCATGAGCTTGTTGCGCGACCGCATCGGTATCAAACCCATCTACTTCACGCGGGTCGGGGGCGTGTTCCGTTTCGCTTCGGAGATCAAATCCCTCTTCGCCGATCCAACCGTACCACGTCGCATGGAACCGAACGCTCTCGGTCACTATCTCAGCTTTATGGTGACCCCGGCACCGCTGACCCTTTTCGCAGACATCTTTAAACTGCCCGCCGCCCACATCATAGAGGTCGACGCACACGGCAAGATCTCGGCTCGGAGATATTGGGACGCCGTCCCGGGCAAGGGCGCGGACCACGGTGCCAGCGACGATGTGCTGGCAGCCGGCGTATTGGAGCGACTAGAAGCTGCCATTGAGAAGCGCATGATGTCGGACGTACCGTTCGGTGTTTTTTTATCCGGCGGGATTGATTCTTCGGCGAACGTGGCACTCATGGACCGTGTTTCCTCGAGCCCTATCGAGACCTTCACAGTCGGGTTCAACGATCACACGCAACTGAACGAGTTAAATTATGCACGTAAAATCGCCGAGCAGTTTAAGACCAATCATCACGAAGTCCTCGTTAATTCTTCGGACATGCAAGGCTACCTCAGGGACCTGATCCATCAGCAGGACGAACCCATCGCGGACTGGGTGTGCGTCCCCTTGTACTTCGTTTCCAGACTAGCCAAGGAGTCGGGCGTGACCGTCGTGCATGTGGGCGAAGGGTCGGACGAACAATTCTGCGGCTACGACAGCTGGATGAGCTATCTGAATGCTCATGCATCGTTCTGGCAGACTTACAACAAAGTCACGCCCGCACCGTTGCGCCGTGCGATCGCTGCCATGGCAAGTCGTTGCGCGCCGACCAAACGTGCGAAGGGCGCGCAAATTGCGGAAGCGCTGTTGCGTGCTGGTACCGGTCGGGAACTGTTCTGGAGCGGGGCCAATGCCTTTTGGAATGTGCACAAGTCCCGCATATCCGCCGTGGCCCAGGAGACAGGGCCTTGGTCGGAACTGTCCGCCATGGGTTTCGACATTACCGGGCTGGAAAACGCTGACAGTGGTGCGGTGGTGGATGGTTATTTCGCCACCTTGGACCGGGATCATCCCGGACATGATTTCCTCACGCGCATGTCGTATGCGGAGTTTCGCCAGCGATTACCGGAACTGCTGCTCATGCGGGTCGATAAAATCACCATGTCAACCTCCGTGGAGGGTCGGGTTCCGTTTCTGGATCACGCCCTTGTCGATTATTCCATGGACATTCCGCAGGAGGTGAAGGTTCGCGGCGGCGTGAAGAAGGCCGTATTGAAAACAGCACTAAAAGGCGTAATCCCCGACGACATTATTCATCGTCCGAAAATGGGTTTTGCCGCCCCGGTGGCCAACTGGTTGCGCGACGACTTTGGACGCGAGGTCGAACACGATCTACTAGCTTCACCCTTGGTCAAGGATGGACTGTTAAAAGCGCAACCCATTGCTGAGTTACTGGCCGAACATCGTGCCGGACACGCGGATCATGCACTTCATATATGGACCCTGTTCAACCTGACTGCTTGGCACGACCACTGGATCCACTAAAGGTTCATGAAGCGTATTTTTTAAATCGACCGCGGCGGGAGGGCATTTAAAAAAGATCAGCGTAGGCACATCGTCACAATTGCAAGGCCTTCACCAACGCATGCCGACAGGGTCAGGTCGCATCGGGCGCGCCATCGAGCTGCATCCGCACATTCTCGATTTCCGTGCTGCTGGGCGCACCAATGATGCAGTGATTGAAATCAGAAGGCATGCAAATTGAGTCGCGCAATTGTTGGCCGCAGTTGATCAGGTATCCGCGTCCAAAATAAGTCCAGCGTAGGAGCTTCGCGCGCGCACTCCATAACTTTTCCAATCAAACCCATGCTTAACACGGTTTCGCGCCGCCGCCCCCATCTCCCTGGCGCGAATTGGGTCAGAAAGCACCCTATCCAACGCCTCACGCAACGCCGGTACGTCACCGGTCGGTACGATCTCGCCTTCAACACCAGGGGTAACGATATCCGCCGCACCTGTCGAATCCGTCGCCACCACCGGCAGTCCACTGGCCATGGCCTGGAGAAGAACCAAAGGGAACCCCTCCTCCCAGGACGGCAGACAGAAAACATCGGCGCCTCGGTAAAAGTGCGGCAACGCGGCCATCGACACAGGCCCTCGGAAATCAGCATCCTTTTGTGCCGGCTTGGCCAATCCAGCCTCTATAGGTCCGACCAGACAAAGACCCGCATTGGCGTTCAAGCCAGAAAAAGCGGACAGGAGCTCAAGGACGCCCTTACGTAAACCAACCTGGCCAACAAATAATATTTGCGCGCGCGCCTTGTTACGCGTCAATGACGGCGAGAAATGATCGAGGTCGACGCCATACGGGTTCACGAAAATTTTCTCGGCCGCAACGCCATGCGCTGTGAAGGTCTCAGCCGCATACGTTGACGGAACGGCGATTAAATCGGCGGCTTCGTACTCGGCCAGTTCGCGCTCAATAATTCGCGTAGATGTCCCAGCAAACGCCCGCCCGTGCCGAGCATACAGTTCTGAGAGAACGTTCGTCTGGTGGAGTATGTGGCTTGAGCCCCGTTCAATGACGACGCGTGCGCCAATGTTATGGGCAACGGGTATGGCCTCAAGCGTCGCGCTGCTCCAGCCCACCAACACGTCGCACGCCGGCAGATGACGTGCTGAAAACGCACCAAACGCAGCCGATATGCGGCCATCGACATCAGCGCACACGCCGCGAAGGCGCTGGCATATCCGTCTTTGAAGCTCAAGCGTTGGCGCGGTTGCCAAAGTATCTACGTTTCCCACATGCCGACGGACCAAGTATGCGGGATAGGTCGTCAGCAGGCCAGCCAGGGCATTTTGGGTATTCAGCTCACGGGCCAGATCGAAACCATGGAACCGACCATGAACAGAGACCGCAACTCTCACCTGTCGCCTCCTATGGCTCTCGAGAGGACCGTTTCCAGCGTCTTCGCTCGGGCCTCCCAAGGAAATCGCGCAAGAACCTCAGGGTCCAGTGCTGGGAAGTTTCCAGCCACGATGACATCCATAGCATCGGCAATATCATTTCGATCTTGGCATACAAAGAGTGCGCAACCGACCTCGGCCGCCATCGCACTCGTTTCCTGAGTTTCATCCGGGTAACTCAATATCGGGCGGCCGGCGGCAATCAGCTCGAGCGCCTTGTGATGGAACAGGCACCGATTGTTGTGAATGTATACATTGGCAGTTGCCGAAGCCTGCAACGCGGCCAATTCATTTAGACCGATATAGCCGAGAAACTGTCGCTGACAATATTCCTCCAACGGCGCGGTCACTCGCTCCACCAGCTCACTCTCATTACCGGCATAGCAAAGCTCCATGTTTTGCTTCGCCGTTGCGCTCAGCCAGTCATGCAATCCGCAGACTAACTGAGCGAGGCGATTCTCGTCATAAACACTTCCGGTAATGACAATTCGAAACGCGGGATTCTCCGTTGCTGTAGACGGATCGACACCGGAGTACAGCACGGTCTTTGCGCCGCCAAACCACCGATGGGCTTCATCCAAGTGGTTTTTGGACAGAACCGTCATATGGGCGGGGTCGCGAAACCGGCGCGCCATAAGATGTTTAAGTCCATCAGGAATGAAAGCGTTCCAATTATCCTTGAAATCCGCGACCCACGGGCAGTTGGCCTTTTCCGACAGTTTCTGGGCCATGGTCCACGTGTCTGTGTTTCCAAACGTTGCCCAAATCACCTCCGGGGAGAAGGCTTTCACAATAATGTCGAAGTAGACTTCTGCGCCTGTGCGCCAATCGGCAAACATCCCGCCATCGACGACGAACGACTTTGCAATTGTCGCATACCGGCCGAGGGCATTCCCGCGACCCATCCGCGCACGCTGCGCCTTAACGAATCCCGCTGACCGGCACGGTAGAATAAATAATTTCGACCAATCATGGGTGGCGAGTTCCGACGCGACTGAATCTAGCGACGGGGATGGCGCATCGCGGGGATAGGTCTCCACCAGCAGGATGATCTCATGGCCGGAGGCGACCAATGCTTCAGCAAAACGGCCAACCCGTAGGCTGCAGACATGCGGCATCTCTGGGTGGCACTGGTTGATAAAAACAGCGCGCATGGATCAGACGTCCCCCCCTGTCGCAGCAAACACGGAATGTCGGGACATACCGGCAGCGCGCGTAATGACGTACTGGTACCATGCCTCGCAGATAGCGGGTCGCCATAATTCCCAGGCCATGTAGTGCTCCCCGGACTGCAGCCGCTTGAGCGCCGATTTCCACCAAGAAACATTCCAAAAGCCGCGTGCCGCGAACGCCGGCGAGGCAATAGTTTCCTCGACCCAATTTAAGAGCTTACCCTCCATCCAAGAATCCTGAGGCGGCAAAAACCCTTGCTTATTCCAACGGGTACGGACGCGCTCCGGTAAAATTTCCTTCATCGCCTCACGCAGTAGGCGCTTTGTCTGGGCTTCACCCATCAGAACTCGCGGGGCCAATGACAGGGACAACTCAGCAATACGATGATCACAGAAAGGCAAGCGAACCTCACGAGAGTGCGCCATGGAATTCCGATCCCCATACCGAAGCAGCGTCGGCAGGTGCGCCACCAGAGAATCTTCACGCAACTTATCGGTAAGTGCGGACACGCCTGTTGCCACATCCTCATTGATCGCCCTTACCCGGCTCGCTGCAGCCCCATTGAGACCAAACCGAAAATCACTGCCCTTTTTCAGCAACTGCGCAATCCCATACCGCAATGACTGGGGTAATTGAGCCGCCAAGGATTGCTCGGGAGCCAAAAGCGCCGCCGGGTATCGGGACTGGATCGCAAGCTCTTCCTCCCGATCATACTCCCCCGAAGCATGGAGCGCCGTCAGGTATTCACGAAAATACTGTTCATAGCCCGCCAAAAGTTCGTCCGCACCCTGTCCGTCGAGCAAAACCGTCACGCCGCTCTCTTTTGCCAGCCGAAAGACACACCACTGGGCAAACTGACTGGAACTGCCGACGGGAAGTTCGTTGTGCCACATGAAGTCTGGGAGATCGTCAAGAAAGGTTTCCGGCAGCGGTTCGACAAGATGGCTTGTGACATCGGTAGCATTGACGATCTCTTGGGCGTATGGCCATTCATCCGCGCTGGTCCCGGGAAAGCGACCAGTAAATACATGGTACGGAGCCGTTTCACCGAGAATTTGGCGATTAAGGCAAACGATTGCCCCCGAGTCCAATCCACCCGAAAGGCAGGAGCCGACAGGAACATCGCTGCGCATTCGCATTTTAACCGAATCCATCAATAGGGATCGAAACCGCTCAATGGCCTCCCGGTCATCGAGACGGGAGAGCGCTGGATCTGTGTGCGGCTGCCAATACCGCACGACAGTGACCTCTATCGATTCCAAGTCGACGCATAGGTATTCGCCCGGCAATAGTTGTTTGATCTGGCGGAAAACAGTGTCTCGCTCATCATCAAGGCCGATCCGTGGCTGATTAAGAAAGTTGAGCAGCCGATCCGTATCCACATCGTGGGCCACTTCGGCCAAAGACAATAGCGCTTTATATTCCGAAGCGAAGGCGAAGAAACCTGGACCCTCCACATACAGTAGTGGCTTCTCTCCGAAACGGTCCCTTGCACAGAACAACCGTCCGCGTGCCGCGTCATAAATAGCGAAGGCGAACATACCGTTGAGATGACGCAAGACGCCTTCACCATATCGTGCATACCCTTGAAGCAGAACTTCCGAATCAGATTGAGAGCTTAAAGTCAATCCAGCGGCCTTCAAGTCGCCGCCTAGTTCCAGGTAATTGTAAATTTCACCGTTGAAGGTGAGAACCAAATCGCCGTCTGGAGTGACCATCGGCTGCGCGCCGGTCGGGGTGGGATCAATAACCGCCAACCGACGATGCCCCAGCACTACCTGGCCATCCGCTGATTGCCAAACGCCTTCTCCGTCCGGGCCACGATGGCGCATAAGCGCGTTCATTGCCTCCACGGCATCTGGATTAACGTGTCGTCTGGCCACAATTCCAGAAATGCCGCACATCGATCAACACTCGACCGCGGAACATGAGGCGATATTTTTCATGGCATCATAATAAAGCACAGGACCCGGTATGGGTCACGACGAACAGTGCATTGACATTCCTGAACACGCAGCGCTTCACTTATTGCCTTCGTCCATGATGCGATCACAACCCATGCCCGATCACCCCCGCGTCCTTTTGGTCGCAGATCTCAATTACTATGCTAAGGGATATGCCCGCTGGCAGGCCCTGAAACGCCTCGGTGCGGAAGTCGAGGCGATATCGCATACGCCCGTTGGCGATAACGAAGATGGAACGCCGGGCTATTCCCTCCTATTTCGAATCGCATGGAAAATTGGCATTCACATGGATACAGAGAACATCAATACGTCCATGCCGGTGCGCGCTCGGACCTTCGAACCGGATGTGATCTGGATAGAGAAAGGTAATATGGTCCGCCCCGGCACAATGGCGGCCCTGCGCACGATCTGCCCGAACGCGATAATCGCGTCGTACTCCGAAGATGACATGTACAACCCGATCAACCGTTCCGTGGCGTATCAACGCGGCCTCAAGCACTACCACATCGTCTTTACTTCAAAATCGTTCAATGCCAAAAAACAAGAGTTACCATCCCTTGGAGCCAACATTTGTCAGTTCGTCGACAAGGCTTTCGACCGCGAACAGCATCGCCCCATTGAGATTACTGAAGCGGAGCGCGAAGCCTATGGATCCGACGTCGGGTTCATCGGCACATATGCTCCAGAACGCGGCACAGACCTATTGTTCCTGGCAGAGCACAGCTTGTCCGTGCGGGTTTGGGGCAACGGTTGGGAGGCTTTCAGCGGCAAGCACCCGAATCTCCGGGTCGAACGCCGCGCATTGGTGAACCGCCCAGATGACCTTCGCTACACGAAAGGCATTCTGGCCACAAAAATCAACCTGGGGTTCCTTAGAAAAATTAATCGGGACTTGCAAACGGACCGAAGCATCGAGATTCCCGCCTGCGGCGGGTTCCTGCTCACCGAATTCTCGAGCGAACATGACCGCTTGTTCGCCAACGGAAAGGAGGCTGTGTTCTATAACGGTCAACAGGACCTCTTAGAAAAGGCGCAACGCTACCTATCGGATGACACTTTGCGCCATTCCGTCGCGGAAGCCGGTCGGAAGCGATGCCTCGCGTCCGACTACAGTCACGATGGACGCATGGCCTTCATGCTGGAGACGGCATTGCGCCAATAGCTGTGAGCGCGGCTTTCAAGCCCGCAATGTCTTCCGCATAGCTCCACGTGGCGATACGATCTTGCGCCGCGTGCCCCATGGCTTCGCTTGCGCCAGCGTCGGCCAAAACGTCAATCAGAGCGGCCACCAAAGCATCACAATCGTTGGCGGGAACGGACCGGCCGACCAAATCGTCCACAAGGTCCGCGCTACATCCACATTGATCCGTGCTTATCACCGCGGTTCCGCAGGCCATAGCTTCATTCACGGCAAGACCCCAAGGCTCGTTTCGGGACGGCAGCGCGAAGACGTCGGACATCGCATAGATGGACGGCAATTCGCTTTGATTGCGGAAACCGAGGAACCTCACCCAATCCAGATCGCTCGATAGGTCGCGAAGCCGAGCACCCTCTTCTCCTTCACCAACAAAGACCAGATACGGATCGCGAGTTTTTTCTCGGTCGAGCTTTCGACAAGCCTCAAGAAGAAGCGTCGGGTTCTTACGCTTGAGAAACTTCCCGGCGAATAGGATGATTGGGCGTCCAGCCTCAAGGCCATAAAGTTCGCGAGCACGGATGCCCGAACCTTGCGAGGCCATCTGAAAAGCCACGTTGTCGACGGCATAAGGCATCTCAAATAGTCGCGTCGGTTCAACGCCATGCGACGCATAATAAGCGCGATTATCCGAGCCGATACACAAGAACCCACGGCAATGGCGAAATATCGACTTGAGGTACGCGCGCTTAAGCACGCCGCGAAGATGCGGGCCGTCGGGCATGGCGCTCAGCGTGTTTTCCCCCCGCATCAGGACGGGGACCCGAAGCTGCCAAGCCGCGTTCAACGCCCGGCGCTTGATCCAGGTATCCCAACCGTGAACCCAGAATACATCAGTCTCCCGCAGCTTGTCTTCGACCTCCGTCGATGACGTCACCACATTGTGCGTGTAACCATCCGTAAGGTTATTGTCCCAAGCAACCTCAGCCTCGAACCCTTGATCATAGTAGGCACGCGTCGATCCCATGTGTTCGAACAAAACCGTAAGCTGAATATCGTCGTCACGAGCAATGAGACGCAACAGTGGCGCTTGATATTGGATCGGATGACTAACGAGATATAGGAGCCGCAAAACAAATTTTCCTGGCGTCTCGGGAACCGTTAAAGGATATATAGCGCACATTATCAACCTCGGAATGTCAAATCACGTGCGCACCCAGCTTCTCGATTATCTGGCCTGTCCTAACTGTGAGACGGAAACACCGTTTGATGTTCAAGCTAACGCATCACAAGACGATGGTGACATCGTCTCCGGCACATTAACTTGTCAGTCCTGTCAGTGCGTTTATCAAATTCGAGACGGCATTCCCCGGTTTGTGTCGCTGGATCAGGACTATTGCCGAAATTTTGGCTTCCAATGGAAACGATGGCGCACCTTGCAGATTGACCGCCTCAGCGGACATTCCCTGTCCACCGATCGCTTCTTCGCTGATAGCGAATGGTCGCCTAGTTCACTGGAAGGCAAGGTGATATTGGATGCCGGCTGCGGCGCCGGCCGTTTTGCCGACGTGGCCGCCGCCCACGGTGCCACCGTCATCGCCGTCGATATAAGTGACGCCATCGATGCGTGCCAAGAAACCACCGCGGTTCACGGTGAACGCGTTCACTGCCTCCAGGCTTCCCTTCTAAATCTACCACTCAGACCAATGATCTTGGACGCGGTCTATTGTATGGGCGTAATCCAGCACACACCCGACCCTGCAGCGGTTGTTCGATCCCTTCCCTCGTACCTTAAGCCGGGCGGCCAACTGGCTTATAACTTTTACGAAGAAGGAATCTGGCGATGCCTCCAGATCATCAAATATGCGCTTCGGTTGATCACGCCGCACCTCTCCGTTTCCAAGAATCTCGCCTTATCTCAATTCCTAGTCGGTTTGTTCTTTCCACTGACGCGACGACTGGCAAAGGTTCCGAAGGTCCGGATCATCAATCACTTCATCCCCATTGCATCCGTCCACAATGCGCAACTGTCGACGGACGACCAACGCGCCTGGACACTTTTGGATACCCTCGATTGGTACGGCGCACGGTACGAGAAACGCCAGCATCATGAAGATGTGGCGACGCAATTACACGACTTGGGTATGGCCGCTGTGAGGAGCCGGCCGGGGTTGGCATGGGCGACTAAACCGGAAAAATAGTATTGGTTATGATCATCCGCTATTAATCGCGATAACTCCCACCCCATGCGGCCTTCCAGGCCTCATCGAAGTGCCTTTCAAACACCGCCTCGCAAAACTCCTCACTAGCTATCTTCCGGCATGCCCCAGCCATTTGTTCGTAGGTGTTCTGGTCGCGCAGTACATTGCAAATGTGATCGGCAAACGTCTCCGGCAGCGAATCGCTCAGATAACCCGTAACACCCTCTTCAATATAATCCTCCGGCCCACCACAACGCGTGGAGACGACAGGAACACCACACGCCATCGCTTCCAATCCCACAAGGGCCAGTCCCTCGCGGTGCGAGGTGAGAACAAACACATCCAAAGATCGATAAATATCGCGAAGCCCATCGCGGCTCACATATCCATGGAATATAACCCCATCTGCAATGCCACACGATTGGGCAACGGCCATCGTCGCCTCGTCCGTGGGGCCCGCTATATGCAGTTCCCGAATTACATCGCGTTGGCGCAGTTCGCGAAACACGTCGAACAATAACTTGGGGTTTTTTCGAGGGTCCGGAATACGTCCGGCGAACCCCATTCTTTTGGAGCGTGACTTGTTCGACAGAGGCGAATAGAACGATGCGTCGATAGGGATGTGCACCCGTTCAATGTCGGCATGAGAATACGGGACGTGCGTTTGAAGTCGCTCGACTGTCGCACCACTGATCCCTCGAACGGGTATCCCTGCCTCCAACACCGCGATCTGTTGAGCTTCAAGCCGGGGACGGATCAAGTGCCGTTCCAGAATCTGTCGCGAGAAAGACATCGAGTCAAACCGATCATCGCGATCTCCGGCTAGGTCGTCCGCACACCAGACAATGCAGGTCTTACCAGCCTTCACAACCGGATGTGCGATCACGGGCGTTCCGCCAACGGCGATGATATGCTGATAGTTCTCTATAGTTCGCAGCCAGGCCTCCGAGGCCTCCGTGTATGTGTATTCCAACCCTGGAAAGCGGCATCCGACCGTGGCATCAGAACCGCCATTCGTCCCAGTATGGATTTCTGTGCGGCCGTGGCCGCCAACCAAGGAGCTGAGCCAACTGGCATTGAGGTCGGGCCGCGATCCCCGTACCACGTAGGTGGCAACGTTAACCTCAAATTGATGCCGTTGAAGGTGGTCGATTAGGAAGCGGGCTTGAGATTGGACACCACCAAAAAATTCCAGCGGCAACGTTACAACGAGAACGCGACGTCCCGCGGTTCTCATTTGCCTGCCAAAGATTCTTCGGGATCGCGAATGACTTGCAGAGTAAGATTTTTCGTTTCTTCCCAGGCATACAACTTCGCCCGCTCTAAGGCCTTAGATGTCAAGTCCCTCCGTGCCGCGGGACAATTGTAAAGCTCACCCAACACTTCGGTAATGTTATCGAGGTCATTCGGATCAAAATAAACGGCTGCGTCACCTAGCACTTCCGGCATGGCGGCCGTGTTCGAACTGGCGATCGGGGCACCGCATGCCATTGCTTCGACAAGCGGGTTACCGAATGTTTCGACCGTCGAAGGAAAGACAAAGATGCGGCACCGCCCGTAGAGATTTTTCAACTCGTTTACTGGAACATGTCCCAAGAATTCCACGTGCTCATCAAGGCGCTGTTCAGTGATCAACGCCTTCAACGCCGCGAAGTATTCGGTATCGACAGGACTGCCCGCAACTTTCAACCGAATATCCGGGATACTTTCTCGCAAATTGGCAATCGCTCGTATCAACGCGATAAAATTTTTCTGCACATAGATGTCCGAGACTGATAGCAAGAACTTGTCCCGGTCGTCATTATGATTGCTGCTCAAATAGGTTCGGTCCACGCCATGTGGAACAACGACCATTCTTTCACCAAGCAAAGACCAGAAGGCGCTTTGGATCCCTTTCTTTGCATACGAAGAAACAGCAATGGCGCGACGACACGTGATCAACGAGAACATGGTGGCCAGGTAAAGAAGTACCCAATAGGCCAATTTTACCGGACGCCGCTCGACAAAGCCGACCGAAACGGCATTCCGGATGAGGATCACGTGATTCTTCGCTAGGAACGGCCCGTAGTTAGCCGGCGAAAAAGTTGCATCCAAACCCAAGCGGCGGACCAGTCGCGGTAAGTCGATTTGTTCGCGAAACAAAACACGCCAAAATCCTCGCCGATAGCACTGGAAATGATAAATGATATTCGACAAGTTCGTCGGCAGGATTTCGGTCTGGTCTTCGTGCAGGCAGACATGGACCTCCAAGCCATCTTCCTCATTGAGGAGTGGCAGCATGTTGTTCAGGTAAGTTACGCCTCCGCCCGATCGGGCGTGCAAGGCATTGACCAACAGCTTGAAACGATCGGGAGAACAAATTCGCCGCATCTCAGCCGTCAGGCCGTCGATATGATTGTTCCAGGTAAATTGTGTTTTCGCACGTTGAATACCGGTCTTTACAAGTTGTGATCGTCTTTTCGCGTTTCGATCCAACGCCATAATCTGGTTGGCAAGATCATCAGCATTCCCCAATTCGAAAAATACGGCCGCATCGCCGCAAATTTCTCTGTGAACAGGAATATCCGAAACGATTAGCGGCACACCTGCGCGCATCGCTTCAACCATCGGAAATCCGAATGTCTCGGCCATAGACGGAAACACAAACGCGTCGAAATCGGACAAAACATTGCTTAACGCCTCGTGGTCGATGCGGCCCATTGTCAGACATTCTTCGAATTTCGGCTCAGACATGTAGGCCAATTCAACGGACGCATTATCCCACGCGGCAAAATCAGATTTCTCCATGGTTATCCGCGTCGACACCGAGATACCCTGAGCCCTAAGCAGCAAAGTTGCATTTGCTAGGGTTGTCGGATCTTTATGAGGATAATAGACAGAAACGTAGAGTAACCGAATTGTTCCATCTTCGCGCCACTGCCGACGACGCGCCAGTTCAGAAAATCGGGGGTTAACACCCAGATAATTGACAATTGAATTGTCCGACAAGTTGGCGTCGTAATCGAGCGCGGCGTTCATCGCCACTTCTGAAGGGAAAATCGTCGTCCGGGAATGCCGGGCGGAAATCAACATGAGATTGCGGCGAAGAATCGCCGACATCTGCTCGCGCCAACTCAAGTTTGGAAGGACGCGCTCACGATAAATTGGATTGAGGTAAATCTCTCCTTGAACAAGAAGCATTTGCGGAATTGGCGGGAACAATACGCCGTAGTTCGCCGAGGAAAAGACTAGATCCGCACCGCTGTTCTTGATAATTCGCCGCCAAACGAACTGCTCCCATAGGAACCGGTGCCAAGGCCCATAAAACCGTGTTTTGACGATTTGGACCGACACAGGCATACCAGCAAAGTGCGAGATGTCGAACCACCTGGGAACGTAGACCACCACGTCGATCTCGCGGGTGGCGAAGAATTCGATCAGGTTGTTTGTATATGTAACGATACCACCGGTGTTTGCAGAGATGGCGTTGACGATGACTCGCATAAATTCTGATACCTAGGCGGGTTCGTTCGAGAGATAGACCCGATGGGCGAACACAAACGCCGATCGAGTTGTGAACCTATTTGAGGAAAGCGGCGTAGACAACACCGTTGGGAACACGCCCAAAACTCAAACAGTCGCTACGCAGAGTTTACCGAAGGCTATAGCTCCATCCGGACTAGCAGCATTGATCAGCGAATCAAAACCTTGTTCAGACCAAACATAACGTCGGAATGCTCACAGCACACTAATGGTGGTACAATCGCTCATCTGTTGCTCACTCGGCGTCCAAATCAAGTCCATGGACACCGCGAACTGTTTAACGCGGCGCGCGATTAAGAAATTATGGATCGCCACGTGGTTCGCCAAACTCATGCCCTTCAAAAAATCCCTTAATCCTGCCAAGGCATGTGGACAGACACGCTGCCAACAAATTTGTTTATATGCCGAATTGCAGCGCCGCCGGAAACCTGCTTTTCTCAACGTTCTTCTTGACCGTCAAACAGGACAATCATGGCTGACAGCAAATCCATTGAATTTATTGAAAAACTGATCTCCTTCGACACCACAAGCCGGGAATCCAATCTCGAACTCATTGCGTTCATTCAAGATTATCTAAACGACCTCGGAATCGACAGCCAGCTGGTCCACAATGAAGAAGGCACGAAAGCTAATCTCTACGCCACCCTTGGCGATAAACATATCTCCGGCGTGATGCTCTCGGGACACACGGATGTTGTCCCCATTGACGGTCAGGAGTGGGATACGAACCCCTTCAACGTGACCCAAACGGGAAGTCGTCTATATGGCCGGGGTACGTCGGACATGAAAAGCTTTATCGCCATTACCTTGGCCCAATTGCCAAAATTCCAGGCTCGGAGCCTCAAAATCCCCATCCACTTAGCGTTCTCTTATGATGAGGAAGTTGGTTGCATCGGGGTTCGCCGTCTCATTGAAGCGCTTAATGGCATGCCCGTGAAACCAGCCATGTGCATCATCGGTGAACCCACAAGCATGCAAGTAATTACCGGTCATAAGGGGAAGCGGAGCTATCGGGTGCATGTGCGTGGTCTCGAAGCCCATTCCAGCCTCGCACCGCATGGCGTCAACGCCATAGAATACGCCTCCCGCCTCATTGCCTTTCTCAGCGACTTGGCCAGCCGCATTGCGGATAAGGGACCGCATGACGAGCTTTACGATGTCACTCACACGACGGTACACACCGGAACCGTTCACGGCGGCACCCAACTGAACATCGTGCCCAAGGACTGTGTCTTCGAGTACGAGTTTCGATATGTGGGCCTGCAGGATCCACAAGCCCTGGAAGACGAAATTCGCGCCTTTGCCCGCGATGAATTGGAAACGCGCATGCACGCCACCAGTTCTGACACAGGCATTACCATCGATCTGGTTAATGATATGCCGGGTCTGGAGATGGATGTGGACGCTGAAGTGGTCACCTTCGTTAAGGCCTTAGCCGGACGCAACGACCACGCCAAGGTAGCATTCGGTACGGAAGCAGGCTTGTTCCATCAGCGCGCCAATATTCCCACGGTCGTGTGCGGTCCGGGATCCATCGATCAAGCCCACAAGCCTAACGAGTTCATCGAGATGGAGCAGATCGACGCCTGTGAAGCGTTCCTGGGTCGGCTTATGGATCGGGTTTGCGAGAGTTGACGAGTGTCAATTGAGTTGGTCCGGTTTATTGTATTAAGACTTCGTCGCGGTCGTTACCCCTGACAATCCTTCGGTAAACGCTTCAGACTAGCAATTCGTCGGCCAGATATAGCAGCGCTTCGACGCCATTAGCGACTAAAATAACGTCCAGGCAACTGTGCTGACGGGAAAGGGCGAGTTGTTTTGCGAAGACGCTGACATCAAGGTTGGCGCCGGCGGGAAACGCGGTCCTGGAGACCGGTCGGCCACGAGCCGAACTGTCCCTGACGGTTATCGCACGATCGTGGAGTCAACGAAGCCGATGATCGCGGCGCTTAACAGTCCGACGCTGGGCGGCGGCCTCGCCATCGCCGGGTCTTGCGATATCCTGGTTGCGTCCGGCGCGCCTCTGTGCATTCTTACTCAACTAGCGTTAAGGGCACAATGAACGGGGTTTCCAACATGTCCAAGCGGGAAATGCGCGGCATCAAAGAGGGGTTAAGGGTCATCGTCACGGCAGGCGCCGCGGGTATCGGGAGGGCAATCGCCGAAACCTTTGTCGATAGAGGCGCCAAGGTGTTCATATGCGACCTGGATGATACGGCCTTGGCGGAAATGGCGAAGGCTTGCCCAGAAATTGGACGCTTTCGTGCAGATGTTGCTGATCAGGCGCAGGTCGACGCTTTCTTTGACGTCGCGCTTGCTGATTTGGGGGGGTTGGACGTGCTGGTCAACAACGCCGGTATCGCCGGTCCCACCGCGCTAATTGATGAGATGAGCCCGGACGACTGGCGGCGTACCGTAGATATCAATTTGAACAGTCACTTCTATTGCCTACGTCGGGCAGTACCGCCCCTAAAAGAATCCGGCAACGGCGCAATCATCAATCTGTCCTCAGTCGCCGGCCGGTTGGGCTTCGCTATGCGGACTCCGTATGCCGCCACGAAATGGGCAATCGTTGGGTTGACGGAATCTTTGTCAAAAGAACTAGGGCCCTTCGGTATCCGTGTGAACTGCCTTCAACCAGGCATGGTTGAAGGAGACCGCATCAACCGTGTCATCTCTGCGCGCGCCGAAGCGACCGGCAGGGCCTTCGACACGGTTGAAAAGGACATGCTATCAAACGTCTCACTTAGGCGCACCGTTTCAGGCCAAGACATTGCCGAGATGGCGGTCTTCCTATGCACCCCCATGGGCGCGAACGTATCCGGTCAGGCCTTAAGCATCTGTGCCGGTGTCGAAACTATCTAAAGGTATACCAGACATGAATGAAAAGATTGCCGTCATCGGATCGGGCCTGATCGGACGGGCTTGGGCGATCTCTTTCGCCCGCGCCGGCTATGCCGTGGAAATGACCGACATCGACCCCGACGCCCTCAACCAATCCATCAAAGCCCTAAAAGGCAGCCTCGCAGATTTAGCCAAACACAATTTGCTAAATGACCAAGATATCAACACCGTGGCCGCCCGAGTTTCCCCACAGGAGAGCGTCGCCGCCGCTTTGGATGGCGCCACCTATGTGCAGGAGAACACCGCCGAAGTCCTAGAAATAAAAAAGCAGGTCTACACGGAGCTGGATGGCATAGCAGGACCGGAAACAGTCATCGGTAGTTCTACCTCGGGGTTCATGGCATCGTTGTTTACCGAGGAATTGAAAGGACGTCACCGGTGTCTCGTCGCCCACCCTATAAACCCGCCCCATCTGGTGCCGGCGGTAGAGCTCTGCCCAGCTCCTTGGACGGACGAGGCCGCCATGGATACTACGACTGCGATTATGGAGAACGCGGGCCACAAGACGATCCGCATGGAAAAAGAGATCGACGGTTTTATCGTAAATCGGATGCAGATCGCCCTCCTCCACGAGGCCTTTCGTCTGGTCGACGGTGGCTATGCCTCATGCGAGGACGTAGACCGCGCCATCAAGGATGGACTGTCGCACCGTTGGTCCTTCATTGGCCCTTTCGAAACCGGCGATTTGAACGCGCCGAATGGGATCCGTGACTACTGTACGAAGTTCGGCGGGTTGATTGAGCGGGTTGGACGCTCTCAAACGGAGAACACGGATTTCCGTGGTCCGCTTCTTGATATACTAGAAGCGCAACGTCGCGAACTGCTACCCGCCGATCAACTGGCAGATCGAGCCGCATGGCGCGATCGACGCCTCATGGCTCTGGCGGTCCACAAGAAACACGCCGCCGATACCCTCGGAGACTGACATTCAGGCCTACTCACAGGAGTACATCATGGCGAAAGCCCGCAAAGTCATCATTACCTGCGCCGTCACCGGCTCAATCCATACGCCGTCCATGTCGCCACACCTACCAGTCACGGCGGATGAAATAACCGAAGCGGCCCTTGGCGCGGCCGAGGCCGGTGCTTCGATCCTTCATTTGCACGCCCGCAACCAAGAAGATGGTAGTCCCGATCAGAGCATCGACGCCTTCATGCGTTTCCTGCCCCGGATCAAGCAAAACACCGACGCCGTGGTGAACATCACTACCGGTGGCGCGGCGACCATGACCATAGATCAGCGTTTACAACCGGCTTTGAACTGCAAACCGGAAGTGGCGTCGTTAAACATGGGCTCCATGAACTTTGGCCTGTTTCCGATGCTAGACCGCTTCACGGATCTGAAGCACGACTGGGAACGCCAATACCTGGAAAACAGCCGCGACATGGTATTCAAGAACACCTATAAAGACATTGAGTTCATCCTTACGTCCTGCGCCGACAATAACACGCGGTTCGAGTTCGAATGCTATGACATCTCACACCTGTACAACCTCGCCCATTTTCTGGAGCGCGGTCTAGTCAAGCCGCCGCTGTTCGTTCAGTCGGTCTTTGGCATCTTGGGCGGTATCGGTGCGCATCCCGAAGACCTCATGCATATGAAGCGCACGGCGGACCGGTTATTCGGCGACCAATATTATTGGTCCATCTTGGGTGCAGGCCGCAATCAGATTCCCCTCGCCGCCATGGGCGCGGCCATGGGCGCGAACGTCCGCGTCGGCATGGAGGATTCGCTTTGGTGCGGACCAGGTAAACTTGCGGAGAGCAACGCCGAACAGGTCACCAAAATGCGTCAGGTCCTTGAAGGCATGTCACTAGAAGTGGCAACCCCGGACGAGGCGCGTGAAATTCTTCAATTGAAGGGAGGCGATCAGGTCGCTTTCTAACCCGGCTTAGTTGCTTTTCTGGCGTAGGATGAAGCGTCCATCTTCAACCCCCTCGAAGAACTCATCCAGTTCCGGGTGATCGATCGGGTCTTCGTCACGGTTTTCGGGTACGAGGTTCTGCTCGGAGACATACGCTATGTAGGGGGAGCGTTCAGGCTCTGGCGTTTCCGCTAGCAAGTGGTAGAACGGCTGATCCTTCCGGGGGCGCACATCTTCAGGGATATTCTCCCACCATTCTTCGGAGTTGTTGAATATCGGATCGACGTCGAAAATCACACCGCGGAAGCCGTATACGCGATGGCGCACGGGCGCACCGATCCCAAACTTTGCTGAGGCAATCACGCGAGGTACATCATTCGCCAGAGCGCCGTCAATTTCGCCATAAGTATCCATGTAGGAATTCTACCTTTCTCAAGGCCATGGTCAATGCCGGACCGGCCAGCAGTACCGTATTAAGCCTGAGCCATAATTTTCTTGGAAAGCATATGGTGTGGACTTCACGAGAAGTCCAGAGGCGCATGCCTTATGCAGCAATCCCGCCGGAACGCCAGACCGACGTTTCTTTACAAGACGAACAAACACGCTCACCGATGTGGTTGGAGGTGAATTTACCGCCACACATCAGACATTTCCGGGTCTTCTTGACCTGGGGGCGATCCGGCTCGGGCTTCTTTGTATCAGTACGTCGAGAAGCCATTATGCCGCCTCCCGCGCTTCAAGAAGTTCAGCAGTTGGCCGATTCAACACCGACGTTGCGAGCGCCAATAACTCTTCAGCTTCATCAAGAAGTATTTTCATAGTTTCCGGTTTCGCATCTTGTGCTTTATTCAGCGCGTCGCCGGCGCTGTCCGAAAGAAACCGAACCAGTTCGATCTTTGCCATAGTCTTAAACCCTACTCTACTCAACAGCTAACCTTGGCGCCGAAATGCATCCGTTCTAAGCTGTCATATTTCCTTAAAGCGCGCTTTATACACGAATTACTTTTGCATTCCATCATATTTTGTGTGCGTTGAAATATTTTTGAATCCTATGAAACGCCCCTCGTTAACTTAATCGCTGAAAACAAATATATAATTATTATCAATGTATTAATGAATAGTTACTTGTTTCTTGCAGCGCCGATAAACACCTAAGACATCCAAGGTGTTCTCCCTCAATTCACCTAAGATGAACTCTTTTTCAATTGCGGCACCAATTAATCGCACCGTAAGGCCCGTGTAGTTGCGAACATAGTGCCGCTGGGTCTGGTTTCCGCTGATTTTTCTCATCTTCAAAGGATTACGTAATGCCATGCCCAATTTCCAACCTGGGTCGTTATTTATTCGCGCCACTATGGTGCCGGAGTCATTAACAACCCCTAAATCATGGAATCACCCGGAGGACTGACATGGATTTCTCAGGTTAATTAGGCAACAGCCGCGGCGCGCGCATAAGAAAGTTGGGCGACATCGTGAACTTGCTCCAACCGCCAACATTCGTCCAATAGCTTGCTAGCCGCGTCCGGCCCGATGACCGGATCGACTAGCTCATGATACTTGTCCTCTAGTTCCGCGTCGCTCAACGGATTATCTGGGTCCCCCTTGCGGGTCGGCGAATGGTGCTCATATCGAGCCCCGTCCATAGTTTCCACAGTGACTATGGCAGAGCGAAAATTCGGAAACTTAGTTTCGGCGTCCGTGTCGGTCGCGAATTCGATACGCGACATGACCGAACGGATATCCGGATCGTTCAGTTTTTCTTCGGTAAAGGCGGCGAACCGCGCGCGCCCCAGAACCAATCCCGCAGCGGCGGCATAGGGAAGCGAAAACTTTGCTTCATACACGGTCTG
>DFRF01000097.1:0-37163 GCA_002378125.1 Rhodospirillaceae bacterium UBA3470
CCGGGTTGGCGCGCCAAAACGCAGGCGCGCAGATGCGGCCGTGCAAGGAGCCTGATCGCATGAACCGGCGTGTTTTCTTTCTAATACCACTTGTGGTGTTTCTGATTTTAACCGGTTATTTCGCCATTGGCCTGACCAAGGACCCTAAACGCTTGCCCAGCATGCTGGAGGGCAAGCCCGTGCCGGACTTCGATCTCAAGCCCATCAAGGGGCGCGACAACAAAGGTTTTGCTAGCACGGACTTGAAAGGCCGTATTACGTTGGTCAACATCTTTGGATCTTGGTGTGTTGCCTGCCGGGCCGAACACCCGTTCCTCATGGACCTTAAGAAGTCCGGCGCGGTCACCATTCACGGCATTGACTGGCGGGAAGAGGACCCCGATGCGGGAGCGGCCTGGCTGAAGAAACATGGCGACCCCTATGCCCTGGTCGGCGACGACCCGAAGAGTCGCGCCGCCATCGCCTTCGGGGTCACCGGAGCACCAGAGACCTTCCTAGTCGACGCAAAGGGCGTCATCCGGCACAAGATCGTCGGCCCACTGGACAAGAAGATCTGGGAGAACACTGTAAAGCCCATGATCGAGAGACTACGTAAAGTTGGCGCATCCTAAAATGCGACACCTGATCCTCTTCTTAGGCCTGCTGGTTTTCGCTCCGCCAGTTTCTGCCGTCGATCCAAGCGAGATGCTCTCCAATTCGCTGATGGAGACCCGGGCCCGAGAGATTTCAAAAGGCCTTCGATGCGTTGTTTGTCAGAACCAATCCATCGATGATTCGGATGCCGCCCTGGCCCGCGACTTACGAGTTCTGGTGCGCGAACGCCTTGTCGCCGGCGACAGCGATAACGAAGTGGTTGAATACGTCGTATCACGCTACGGCGATTTCGTCCTCTTGAAGCCGCCATTTAAGGGCGCAACGCTGGTGCTGTGGGGCGGCCCGGTGCTTTTCGTCCTGATAGCGTTTTTCGCTGGTTTAGGGTTCTATCGGCGCCAACGCCGGGGCGCCCCGAGCAAACCAGCGGCCGTGGCACTTAGCAAAACTGAGCGCGCCCGCCTCAATGATTTGTTGGACAAGGGCGGATCATGACAGAGCTATGGGTTTTGATTGGACTGATCTCTCTGATTGTCTGCGCAGTAATCTTTCGAACGTTGGTGCGACAAAAAAACGTCGCCCCACTAGCCCGAGCCGACTTCGACGTCACCGTCTATAAGGATCAACTTTTGGAACTTGACCGCGATATGCAGCGCGGCATTCTCAATGCGGATGAAGCGACGGCAGCACGCACCGAGATCGAGCGACGAATCTTAACCCTGGCCGATGATGCCGAGGCCGCCACCAAACAAGTCGAGGAACTGAGGCCCGGAGCGTTATCTCCCGCGACCGTTGGCCTCGCCCTAATTACACCGTCGACCGCGCTGGTCGCCTACATCGTGTTAGGGACACCGGAACTCCCAAACCTACCCTATGCCGAACGCGATATTGCCACCGAAACCCGGCAGGTGGCTGAGCGGCGCCGAGCCCAAGAAACGGAAGCCCTAGTCCGAAGATTGGCAAAACGCCTCCAAACCGAGCCCGACAACTTGCAGGGATGGATGCTCCTCAGCAACTACCATGCGACTTTAGGACGCACCGCAGAGGCCCTAACCGCCATAAAAAAGGCCCATGACCTCGCACCAGACAATCCGTACGTCTTGCTCCAATATGCCGAAGCCCTGATCCCGACGCAGAACAATATTGTCAGCGCTCAGGCCAGTGATTTGTTCAACAAGGCCCTTGCAGCCGATCCGCGCAACCCTCGGGCCCGCTATTACCTGGCGCTCGCCAAGGCACAGGCGAACGACGTTCGCGGTGCCATCCAGGATTGGGTCGACCTGATTTCCATTTCACCGCCAGATGCACCTTGGTTGACCACGGTCCGCAGCCAGATCGTTGCCGCGTCCAAGGAATTGGACGTTGATCCCCGCAGCTTTGAACCCAGCGCTGCGGCCTTAGCCATGGGACCGTCATCATCTGAGCCGACTGTGCCAGGCCCAAGCCGCCAGGATGTAGAGGCCGCTAGTCAGATGACCGCCGAGGAGCGCCAGGCAATGATTCGCAGTATGGTCCAACGCCTAGCCGACCGGTTGGAAGAGAAACCTGACGACCCCGAAGGCTGGCGGCGCTTAGCCAATGCCTACCGTGTTCTCGGCGAGGATGCTAAGGCCGCAGAAGCAGAAGCCCGGGCGAAATCGGCTAAACGCTAAGATTTCGCACGGGCGCTGGCCTCATGCCTTCTCACGCCCTATAAAGAGCTCCACCCGCCTAATTCCTGGAGGAGTTTTGCCCTGAGCCAATTCAACACCATTGATGATCTGGATGTCGCTGGAAAACGCGTGCTGGTCCGCGTCGATTTAAACGTTCCCATGCATGATGGCCTAGTCACCGATACGACACGAATTGAACGAACCTTGCCAACCATCCGCGATCTGCAGGCAAAAGGTGCGCAGGTCATCGTCCTGTCGCACTTCGGCCGCCCCAGAGGCCAACGCAAACTCGAGATGTCTTTACAACCAGTGGCGGTGGCGCTGCAAACCAGTCTGGGCCAGAAAGTCACGTTTGGCGCCGATTGCATCGGCGCGGACGCCGTGGCGGCCATAGCCTCGGCCGATAACGGCGAGGTCGTGGTTCTCGAGAACCTTCGGTTCCATGCCGGTGAAGAAGCCAATGACGGCACTTTCGCCCAGGCCATAGCCGATCTCGCGGATGCCTACGTCAATGATGCCTTTTCCTGCGCCCATAGGGCCCATGCATCAACCGAAGCAATCACGTGCCTGCTACCAGCGGCGGCGGGACGGCTGATGCAAACGGAATTGGAAGCGCTTAGCGGCGCCCTTGGGAACCCGGAACGCCCGGTGGCAGCTGTGGTCGGTGGCGCCAAGATCTCAACCAAGATGGACGTGCTGGGCAACCTAGTGTCGAAGGTAGATCAATTGATCATCGGCGGCGGCATGGCCAACACATTCCTTTTTGCCAGCGGCATCGATGTGGGTAAATCGCTCTCCGAAACCGACATGGCCGACCAGGCCCACGACATCATGGCGAATGCAGCCGCAGAAGGGTGCGAGATCATTTTACCGGTCGACGCTAAGGTGGCCCAGACGTTCGAAGCCGGCGCGAGAAGTCAGGCGGTTTCCGTGGACAGCGTACCGACCGATTCGATGATCCTGGACCTGGGGCCTGTCAGCATCAACGATTTGGTTCAGCGTCTAGGCCGATGCCGCACCGTGGTGTGGAACGGCCCCCTTGGTGCCTTTGAAATCTCGCCCTTTGATGCCGGCACTAACGCCGTAGCCTGCGAAACGGCGCGTCTGACCCAGGAGGGGTTCCTGCTGAGTGTCGCTGGCGGTGGCGACACGGTCGCGGCGCTGGCAAACGCGGGTGCGGTGGATCACTTCTCCTACGTCTCGACGGCGGGCGGTGCGTTTTTGGAATGGCTGGAGGGCAAGACGCTTCCCGGGGTTGCGGCCCTTGAAAGCTAAGTCGCGAAGCGCCTAGGCCTCGCGCGGCGGCGTGCCTCGGGATCCTGATGGCAAGTCCTGCTGCGGCATCGGCGACGAAAGGCGGTTCGCCGTATTGGGATCTGTCTTCGCTATGATATCGCCCAGCATGTGCTGCAAGTATTGGAACTGTGACAGCAGTTTGTTACTGGCTTCCAAAGCCTCACCAGAGGCCGTCTTTGCAATATCCTGAGCAACCGCATTAACATTTTTCATGGTGGCGCGAACCGATCCCAACGTACGCTCGGCGCGATTCGTGATGTCTCGGATCGCGTCGAGCCGGCCCAAGGCCATCGAATCCCGCTTCATCTCAGCGTTACCTTCGCTCCGCTCCGCCCCATTGAAGGGAATGAGGTTTTCCGCGCCGTTGGCGTCATAATCACGCGGGGAAGACCGGAACGCGAGCAGGTTCACCTGATCACGGGCTGCAGTCACCAAGTTGCCCAAGACGTTGATATGCGACGTGGCTTCGCTGATGTTCTGGATCAGAGTTTCGGTTCGTTCGACGTCCTGGGCAGCGGCAGTTACGGATTCGCTGAAATGGGTCAATTGCTGAGAGATCGACGAAATCGGTCCCGTATCACTCATCCCGACAGCGAACAATGCCGGGCTTGGCGCCGCCAAAACAGAATTAGGTTCAGGCGTCGGTTTCGGTGTCCGTTCGGATTGCCCACTCTCGGTCCGCGGGGACGGCGCTGCCGATACCGTTGCCGCCTGAAACTTGCGGTCAGCCTCGGCGATCGTCAACTCAAGTTTGGTGCGTACCTGATCCAATTCCCGGCATACCATGTCTGCGTCGACCATATCTTCGGTCCACTTGTCGAGGGCGCGGGCAATCTGCCCCGTGGCATCAGCGTTGCCCCGCGCCAGGACCTGTGTTCCACGATCTCCACTGGCCAAGCGCGCAGCTGCAAAGGCCAGGTCATGGAGCGGGCTGATAACGCTTTGGAACAAAAGAATCCCCGCGAACATAAACCACAGGAATACCGCCGCCGTGGCTCCGGCGATGGAATACCGCGCGAAGCTGAGGGCCCGGTCGAAGTGCCGCGCCGTGCTCAAATCCAAATCATTGCTGAACTCCAATAAGGCGTCCATGCTGGGTGCCACGTAGGCTAGAATCTCATTGAAATGCCGGCGCTCGCGTTCCAGGCCAAATCGGCTGTTGATGATCTTCATCAGGTCCTTTTCATGCGCCTGGAGCTTCTTCTCTAGGTTGTCCCTGGTCGCTTTGGGTATCTTCGAAGCCTTCAGAAACTGAGACAGGGTCCGGAACCGTTCGCGTATTTCCGTGACACCCTCGCGCTCCCCCGAATGCAGCACCTCGTTGCTCTGGCGAACAATGCGTGCAATCTGATCAGCCAGGTTGGCAAACCCCGCGGCCGTAAATTCTTGACTGAGTTGCGCCGTCAGGCTTTGCAGGCGGGGGCTCATGTTCGTATTCGTAGTCAGGCTCAAGGTCTCCTCGGCGATTACAAATTGGGCGAACTTCTGGCCATATTGTTCAACACCATCGCGTAGGGTTGCTATATGCTGGCGAACGGGCTGGGATTGCGGAAATCCATAGAATTCGTCCAACGCCATGCCAACGCGTGACAGTTCCTCGGAAAAGGCATCCGCTAACTGGCGCTTCTTATCGAGCACGTAGGTCTTTTCCAACGCCTCGGCACGCGCCAGACCCGACTGCATCCGGGACATCAGGATCGAGACTTCGCGGGCCGCGCGCCAATCATCAATCGCCGTGACGGTTCGCTGATCCACATGCACAAACACGACACCCAGGGTCAACAGCGAGGCGAAACCCAGCGCCCAAAACAACGTGCTGCGCACACCCAGGCGCATACCACCAAGAAAGGTACGGTCTTCCATGCCCTCCCCCTTGAGTTTCAGGAACTCCTGCTCGAATTGGCGTTTCTCGACCATTGTCGCTGACAACTCTCACCTTTCACATCGTATTTTTCCGTGCCCGTTTCTCCGAGCGCACATTGAGGGCACCGTATCACTCCCCACTGAGTTGGAGAATGATTTATTTTTCATACGGTTGGATTGTTCTGACAACTGAGATGTAGTTAGAATAATTATCGGACAGAACAGTACCTTGCGTTCTTGAACCGAGATCGCCACATTTATTGCAATGAGTAATGCAACGGACCTCTCTGGCCCATCCGTAAGAATCGTCCCCGAGGGCGATGACCGGCCACGACTGACGTGTCCGGATTGCGGTTATATCGCCTACGAGAATCCAAAGGTTGTGGTGGGGGCCGTGTGTACTTGGGAAGACAGGATTCTGTTGTGCAAACGTGCGATCGAGCCACGGATCGGTTACTGGACTATCCCGGCTGGATATCTTGAGCTCAACGAAACCTTCGCCGAAGGGGCGGCCCGCGAGGCTTGGGAAGAAGCGCAAGCCCAGATCAATATCACGGGCGTTCTTGGCATCTATGAAATCCCACGGATCAGTCAAGTGTACGTGATTCATCGCGCCGAACTGACCGCGCCTGAGTTCCATCCTGGTCCCGAAAGCCAGGACGTCAAACTTGTCACATGGTCGGATATCCCCTGGAACGACCTGGCCTTCCCAAGCGTCACCTGGGCGCTCAAACATTTCCAAAGCGGCGAGGACGTCGCCTTTGTCCGTCATCCCGAGCCTGCTTAAAGGCCGCCATTGACGGTCTTGATATTCCGTTAACCTTTTACCGATAGCTTGGCACGCATGACGGATGGGTTAACACTGGCGAACGCCGAATTATCGGGTCAGACGGTTCGCCGAAATGACTATCAATCGGACGCCTTGCGTGAGGTCCGCGCCCGCGCATCGACGGTGAACCAGGGCGCGTCGGCAGAAGAACGCCGTGGCCTGCGTCGCCTCAACCAAGTCCTCGACCAAGGTCAACCACCCCGGGAAAACGTCCCGCGCGGATACTATCTCAACATCGAAATTTGATTTCGCCTGCTATGACTATGGGGGAATGTCCGGCGATCTGGCGCCATTTAATGGCCTGTATCGTCATGGTCGGCATCCTATCCCTGTCTGCGACCGCCTTGGGCAATGAGGAAGACGAAGGCCTTCTCGTGATCGTTACGGGACTGAGAAGCCAGAAGGGAAATGTTCATATCGCCTTTTATGACGATCCGGACCGGTTTCCGGATGCCGACGGCATGGTCCTCAAGGTAGAAGTTACCATCATCGATGGAACCGCCCACCACAAGTTCAACGGCTTGGCCTCCAAGCGTTATGCCATCGCCGTCTACCACGATGAGAATGACAACGATGAATTTGACCAGGGCTTTTTGGGCATTCCGTTGGAGGATTACGCGTTTTCAAACAATGCGCCGGTGTTTCTGGGACCACCAAGTTTTGCCGACGCGGCATTTGAGGTGCCGGAAACCCGAGAGGTACACATCCGTATCAGCGAATAGTCAGTTCAGTACGCGCCAAACTCCTCCAAGAACCGGATTTCCTCTTCGGAACTCTCACGCCCCAAGGCCGCGTTGCGCCCCGGAAAGCGTCCAAAACGCGAAATAACATAATAGTGCTCAAGGGCGTAGCGGTAGGATTGCTCATCATTGGAGGCCTTGAACAACTCAACCGATGTGTTTTGGTTATCCAGATTTTCACTATGCTCAAACGGCAAATAGAGGAACATGCGCCGAGTCTTGCCCAATTCCTGATCCAGGCCCCGGTCAATCGCATCTTTAGCCGTCGCTAAGGCAATAAGGTCAGTGGCAAAGGCCTCCGGTAACCCCCGATAGAGATTGCGTGGAAACTGGTCGAGTAGAATACAGAAGGCCAGAACCCCCGCGGCCGTTTCCTTAAGATCGTCCAGGTTCCCATTCGCCGCGGCCCTGACATCGGCCTCGAACTGATCACGGATAGCTTCGTCAAACGCGTTGTCTTTCTTAAACCACGCCATGCGGTAATCCCCATCGGCAGCCAGGTCCAGTGCATCCTCGTCATACCAGAATTTCAATACTCTCGAGACGACATCCATCGACCTTACCTCCATGGTTCTCCACTCCCTCATGCGGGGCCGTAGCATGTGACCCATAAATTGAGATGCCGTAATCCGAGCCCAGACGGCGGTACTCCGTGTTTCTCAATTGCGCCAGTCGTATGCCGGGCCCAAACGGCCGGTCGGGTCACCGATCAGGTTCATCAGCGACACGTCCATAAACGGCGCCAGCCCCTCCCGTGCCTGATCATCGAGAAGGTCTAGGTGATCCAACAAAGCGCATAACCCGACGCCAGAGGCGCGACTAGCACCATCCTCAACCTTGACGGCGATTCCGATACGGCACTCGGGAACGATACCAATGTGGGCGCCTTCGGCGTCGGTTTTGGCCGCGACGCGGCCGCGGGCCGTCGTTGTCAGGTCGGTTCCGCCTAACGCGCTCAGCACATTGGCCAGGCGACGCTGGACCGGGTGAGCCGCATCCGTATATACCGCCGTCGGTTCGCCCAGGTGTAAAGCGGTGGGCAAAAATGCGCTGTGCTTACCTGAACAGTTGTTGAAAACCCGGTCGATCGTGTCGCCCCGCCGGATTACATCTCGGGCTGCATCTTCATCGCGGGGCTCCTGCGTACCGCATTCAGGGTCATCGTTCGACAATCCCATCCACGTCAGCCATTTGCGTACGATATCGCGATGAAAGTTTTCGCCCGTATGGGACGCGCACGCCAGGGCGACCCCCTGATCCGGCGGACCATGGGCTTCGGCGGCTCCTGATTCGACAAGCGGCAGCGCCTGAAGCGGTTTTAGTGCGGAGCGGGGATAAACTTCCGCATTGATCGCACCCCATGTGTCCAACAGTCGTCCCGATGAATGGACGATCACTGCACGGCACACATGACGACTTTCCACCAGATTACCGCAGATCAATGCAATCATCAGCGGGGTTGTTCTGTCCATATTCTTTGTTTGCGCCCTCCTTCCGGGCTTGGCAAGTCACCATCAGGCGTTCTATTTAGATCGGCATGGCAACCCAGCGCACCATCAATCAGTTTTTTATCGTTCTCCTTGTTTGCGTCTTCGCGGGCTTGGACACCCCTGCCGCGGCGGGAACCATGCTGAGCAAGCACGGGGATTGGGAAGCATTTACGGACCGAGAAAGCGGAAAGTTAGTCTGCTATATGGGCTCCGCACCCACCAAGTCCCGGGGCAAATATACGAAACGCGGTCGAACCTTCTTGTTGATCACGCATCGACCGGCAGAGAAGAGCACGAACGTAATCAGCCTCCAAGCCGGATATACCTTTAAGAAGATGTCCGAGGTCGAGTTGGCCGTCGGCGAGACAAGCTTTAAGCTTTTCACGGATCAGCAGTGGGCCTTCGCCGCCGACACTGCCACGGACAATGCGTTGGTAAAATCCATGATTAGCGGGGCTGTGCTGATTGTTAGGGGCCTCTCATCTCGCGGCACCCAGACAACGGATACTTATTCTCTTAAAGGTTTCACGGCTGCCTACAAGGCGATTGGCAAAGCCTGTAAAATCTGATCAAACAAGCTCCCATGACCATGGAGCACAAAAACCTGGCTGGTTTGAGCCGTGAAGAGTTGTTGGCGGAAGTCGTTGCGATGGGCGAAAAGCCCTTCCGTTCCAAACAGCTCTGGCATTGGATTTATCACCGAGGCGAGACCGATTTTGATCGGATGACAACCTTAGCCCAACCGTTGCGCACGGCGTTGGCGGAAACCTATGTCGTCAAGCGACCGCGGGTGTCCAACATGCAGACTTCGGGGGACCGGACACGCAAATGGCTGGTCCAATTCGGCGATCATCAAGAGGCGGAAACGGTCTTTATCCCCGAGGATGACCGGGGTGCCGTTTGTATCTCGTCCCAGGTCGGCTGCACATTAACTTGCACGTTTTGCCGGACAGGCACGCAGAAGTTAGTCCGAAACTTAACCGCTGCAGAAATTGTCGGGCAGTTCATGCTGGCACGCGATTCCTATGATGAATGGCCGACGCCTACCGGTGGTGGACGCCTGATCTCTAACATCGTCATGATGGGCATGGGGGAACCATTACTCAACTACGAAAATGTGGCCAAGGCGTTGACCATCATTATGGATAACGAAGGTATCGCCTTATCGAAACGCCGCATCACACTCTCGACTTCTGGGATCGTACCCATGATGCAGCGCTGTGGCGAGGAACTGGGTGTCAATCTGGCGGTCAGCCTGCACGCCGTGCGTGACGAACTCCGGGATGTTTTGGTCCCAATCAATCGAAAGCACCCCATTTCCGAACTTCTAGATGCATGCCGCGCCTATCCGGGTGCCAACAATGCTCGACGCATTACATTTGAGTATGTGATGCTGAAAGGAGTGAACGACAGCGATGCCGACGCGAAGGAGTTGGTTCGCCTGCTTCAGGGAATTCCGGCGAAGTTCAACCTAATCCCGTTCAATGCCTGGGAAGGCGCACCGTATGAGTGTTCATCGAATACCCGGATGCGCCGGTTCGCGGAAATACTCAATGACGGCGGCTTTTCCGCGCCCATTCGCGTGCCGCGCGGCCGCGATATCCTAGCGGCCTGTGGACAGCTCAAATCAGCCAGTGTCCGCACCCGAATATAAGCTACCAAACCCAATTCTGAGAGATGAATTTCTCCTCCGACTGGATTGACGGGCATCTTATTTGAACTTAGCAAGAGTTTCCCTGGCATCCACATGTAGCCAAATATTTATGCGCCAATCGATATGGACGCGCAGATTGGACGACTGAGCGTCACCATCCATTACACCGCATCCATTGATCGACGACCTTAACGCCACCATCTACCACGTTGTAGACATCGTAGGCGGCGGCCGTCATGCAGGCATGGTTTGGGAAAATGCGAACCTTCGTACCGACGGCAAGGGTCGCGAAAAGTTCCGGATCTTCGACAAGCACCTCGCCGTGTTCCTGATGGACACCATTTACCCGCAATCCAGGAAAGAGTTGCCCACTCAAGTCCGCGATCTGACCAAAGCCGGCATCAAAATTCGAACCCGCTGTGGAGCGGTCTTTCGAAAGTGCCAGACCGCCAGCATCCAACATAATTGTCCCGCGGTCGCGATGGCTCGCGATGACGGACGCCAACACGCTTAAAGCCAGTGCATCGGTGGAGCATGATCCGATCCCTGCCTGAAACATATCTTGAAATACGTAGACCCCGGGGCGCACTTCAGTAACGCCGTCGAAGGTTACGCCGTGCGTCGCCGTTGGGGTCGAGCCAACACTGATAATCGGCGTCTGAAATCCGGCGTCTCGCAACCTGTGGCCCGCCGTAACCGCGGCCACACGTTCGGCCTCGGCGATCGCGGCAACGGCGTCAGGCGTGCGCGTGTCATAGGAATGACCGGCATGGGTCAGTACACCTAGAATTCTCGAGCGCCCTGATTGTTCGACGGCCGCCGCCAGTTCGGTAAGGTCTGGGCTATCTGCGGCAACGCCGGTTCGATGCTCTCCACAATCGATTTCAATTAGCACACGATGGGCACTCGCATGGCTTGATATGGCCCCTGCTACGCCAGGATTATCGGTAATGATCTTCAGTTCCGCACCGCGATCCGCAAGGGCCGCCGCCACGTCTAACTTGTCCGGGGTAATGCAGACGGCGTAAACGAGATCAGTGAAACCTTGGCTTAAGAAATAGTCGGCCTCACGCAGGGTAGAAACCGCAAGAGCGTTTCCATTGTCCCCGACCGCCATCCGTGCCACGTCCACAGACTTTGCGGTCTTGGCGTGCGGACGGAGGGCCACACCGTGGGCATGGATGCGGGCGCGCATTTCGTCGGTGTTAGCGCGGACACGTTCGCGATCAAGAATAAGTGTCGGTGTCGGAAGATCGTTTAAATTCATAATGCGACTGTAATGGCCCAATCGGGACCCTGCAACTGGACCGTGGCGCGGCTTGCGGGCCCCGTTCTTTTCCCTATACTGCGCCGCGTCTCGAGGTCCCAACACTCAGAGGAAGATGATGAGCGAGAAGATCAATAAGGTCGTTCTGGCCTACTCCGGCGGTCTAGATACATCGGTGATCCTAAAGTGGCTGCAAGAGCATTACGAGTGTGAAGTGGTCACCTTCACCGCCGATCTGGGGCAGGGCGAAGAGCTGGAGCCAGCGCGTGCCAAGGCGGAAATGCTGGGGATTAAAGAGATCTATATCGAGGATTTGCGCGAAGAGTTCGTGCGCGATTACGTCTTCCCCATGTTCCGGTCCGGTGCGATCTACGAAGGCACCTATCTCCTCGGCACGTCCATCGCTCGGCCACTCATCGCCAAACGCCAAATCGAGATCGCCCAGGAAACTGGCGCCCAGGCCGTCGCCCATGGCGCGACAGGGAAAGGCAATGATCAGGTGCGTTTCGAGTTGGGATATTACGCCCTCAATCCGGATATCAAGATCATCGCGCCTTGGCGGGAATGGGGCCTGGGATCGCGGAAGTCGCTGATAGACTACGCGGAGAAGAATCAGATCCCGATCCCCAAAGACAAACGGGGTGAACCGCCCTATTCCCAGGACGCCAACCTACTGCATATCTCTTCGGAGGGGAAAGCCCTGGAAGATCCATGGGTGGAGCCAGATGAAAGCGTATACACCAAGATTGTCCTGCCCTGGGCCGCACCGGACGTGGTGACCGAGATCACTATCGATTTCGAGCAAGGTGATCCCATCGGCATTAACGGCGAAAAGATGTCCCCGGCAACACTTTTAACCAAGCTCAACGAACTGGGCGGAGCCAACGGCATTGGCATTACGGATATCGTTGAAAACCGGTTTGTCGGCATGAAATCGCGGGGTGTCTATGAGACCCCGGGAGGAACCATTCTATTCACCGCCCATCGGGCCATGGAGAGCATCACGCTCGATGGCGGCGCCATGCATCAGAAGGATGAGATAATGCCCCGCTACGCGGAGCTGGTTTATAATGGGTTTTGGTTCGCTCCGGAGCGCGAGATGTTGCAGGCGGCCATCGACACGGCAAGTAAACGCGTCAACGGCACGGTGCGGCTTAAGCTTTACAAAGGCAATGTCATCGTGACAGGCCGGAAATCTCCGAATTCCCTGTATGATGAAGATATGGTCACCTTTGAGGAAGATTCCGTCTACGATCAACGTGATGCTGAAGGGTTCATTAAATTGAACGCTTTGCGTCTTCGTTTGATTAAACGGCTGAGCGGCCAGTAAATTCCGTGACCGTTGCATCCGGGCCCCTTCGACGTTTCGGGCAAATCACCTGATTGATCGTCCCAGGGCGCCCCATTAGGGTGGACTTTAGTCCCTATCGCCCATCCGACGACACAAATCGTTGGCGCACAACTGACAAACCCTTACGTCCACCAATAATGTCTTAAGCCGCGCGCTCACGATATCCGGCCGGCATTCAAAAGCTGACCCACAAAGGCGGGAACCTTTTCGCTGGCAGGACCATAATGGGTTTCCGCAAATAGTGTTGCACCCTCAGAAGGCTCAAGATTTAGCTCCACCGTCCGGCCCACGCCTCGCATACGGACATGTTGAACAAATCCGGCGGCGGGATAGACATTGCCAGAGGTACCGATGGATATGAACAAATGACAACGATCAAGCGCGGCATAAATGTCATTCATGTAAAAAGGCATTTCGCCAAACCAAACCACGTGCGGGCGCATGCGACCCACCGCACCACAGGCATGACATGAATTTTCAAGTCCTAATGAACCTTCCCAAGGGATCACGTCATTACACGTTGCGCAACGCGCCTTTAGCATCTCACCATGCATATGCAGGAGGTTCTTAGACCCGGCCTGTTCGTGCAAATTGTCGATGTTCTGCGTCACCACCAGCACCTCACCCGGCCATTCCCGCTCCAAACGCGCCAACGCCAGATGGGCGGCGTTGGGACGAATGTTACCGTCGACCATGGATTGACGGCGCATGTTGTAAAACTCAAGGACCCGCTTCGGATCGCGGGCGTAGGCCTCCGGCGTGGCTACATCCTCAATGCGGGTGCGCGACCACAGGCCCCCCTCATCGCGAAAGGTTTCCAGCCCAGATTCCTTTGAAATACCAGCTCCAGTCAGGATCACAATGGCTTCGCCTTTGGCCATGGAGTCTCCTTGCATTTTCCCAAACGGACGTGTTAGCGAACAGGATCAGAACATCCAGGTCACTTCGCTGCAAGGAACAAGCCCATGGTCAAAGTTCTTTTCGTCTGTTTGGGGAACATCTGCCGCTCGCCCACGGCCCAGGGCGTGTTCACTGCGCTGATCAATCGTGAGGGGCTGAGCAATGTAGTCAGTGTCGATTCCGCCGGCACTGGTGCTTGGCATGTAGGTGACCAGCCCGATCGCCGCGCTCAGGCGGCAGCCAAGACCCGCGGCTATGACCTGTCGACGCAACGTGCTCGCCAGATTAAGGAAACAGATTTTTTGGATTTCGACTATATCATCGCGATGGATAGCCAAAACCATTCAGACCTCTCCATGAAGGCGCCAACAAATGCTCTGGATCGTATTCATATGTTCCTAAGCTTCGCGCCGAAAAAAGGCATCACGGATGTGCCCGACCCCTATTACGGCGGCGCGGACGGCTTCAACCACGTTCTGGATCTTATCGAAGCCGCATCCCTAGGCCTACTGCACGACATGCGGAAGCGCCACTTTATCGGCGACTGATCCGTGATTATTCCTAACGACATCGAACAGCGTATTACCGACCGCGCGGGAGCCTGCATAGCCAGGACCGCTGTGCTTGGCGGAGGCTGTGTTGGCGACGTAAGGCATATTGAATTGGCCGATGGCCGGCAATGGGTCGCAAAATTGGGCCCGACGCGGGCCGGCTTGGCTATTGAGGGGTTCATGCTCAACTATCTGGCAGAGAAAAGTTCACTTCCAGTACCCGACGTGTTCCTAAGCGATGATGATCTTCTCGTCATGGCCTATTTACCTGCCGAAGGGCCCATGTGTCAGGAAACAGAAATCCACGCCGCTGATCTGGTTGCGGCGCTGCACGAAATCACCAACGATACCTTCGGGTTCAAGTGCGATACGGTTCTTGGTGGCCTGCACCAACCCAACCCGCCAACGGCATCCTGGCTCGACTTCTTTCGCGACGCTCGGCTTATTTACATGGCAACACAAGCCCATCAGGTCGGTCGACTATCCACGCCCCTCCGGCGAAGGCTGGATAACTTAGCCGCGCGCCTTGACAATTGGCTTGATGATTCAGGAACGCCGGCACTTCTTCATGGTGACCTGTGGAGCGGCAATATTTTAACTGCCAACGGTCGGGTGAACGCATTCATCGATCCAGCCATCCATTATGGCGATCCAGAAATCGAGTTAGCCTTTACGACCCTGTTTCAAACCTTCGGTTCGCATTTTTTTGATCGATACCGGGAACATCGCGATATCGCCCCCGGTTTTTTCGAGACCCGTCGCGACCTCTACAACCTCTACCCTTTGTTGGTTCACGTAAGGCTGTTTGGCGGGCCCTACGTCCGCGACGTCGATCGGACCCTTAAGAGGTTCGGATGCTGATTTTATTTGATTGCGATGGGGTGCTTGTCGACAGCGAGGTCCTCGCCACGCGCGAGCTGCAGCGTTATCTTGAAGACTTGTCCTTCCCCACGGCCTTCGAAGTGGAAAACCATGATCGATTTACCGGGCTTTCCCTGCGCGATATTCGGACATCTTTAGAAACTCAGGCTGGACGATCTCTCCCTGAGGATTTCGAACGCGAACTTCGTCGCCGCGATATGAAAGCATTTCAGCGGGACTTGCGCCCCATCAATGGTGTACGCGATACACTTTCCGCCCTCGATCTTCCGAGGTGCGTTGCCTCATCGGGGTCGCAAGAGAAAATTCGACATTCGCTAGCCCTGACTGGGCTCATTGACTACTTCGGCACCCATCTGTTCAGCGCCCATGATCAGCAAGTGCACCAAGGAAAACCAGCGCCGGATTTATTCCTCCATGCTGCCAAATCGATGGGTTTTAAGCCCAACCGCTGCCTCGTCATCGAGGACAGCGTCGCCGGCGTTCGTGCCGGTATCGCCGCCGGTATGCACACAATCGGTTTTGCGGGCGGCTCCCATTGCAACACCGACCATCCGGCTCGACTTCGCCACGCCGGTGCCCACGATGTTGCCATGAACATGTCTACCGTGACGGCAATCATCGATAGGATCGCGAATGATCTCGACGCCTCTTAAATTACCGAGCCCTTATATTAGAGAACGAAGCAATATAGATATGAACAACAATCAAGTGGTATGCGGTATATAGAGATGTTTTTGCTAATTTGACGGCTCTATGGAATATTCTTCAGGCTATATATGCAAAACCTCGATCGCTCTCATTCGGAGTTCGACAAAAAATTGACCCAACTTTTGAGGTCCTATCTGAATGACTGATTGCCAATTTCTAGCCTCACCCAGCAATGTGAGTTTTTCCAGGATTAGTAGGTCTCTAAGGGGCAGGAGCGTATCTTGTCCCGACGGGCGAATTATCGGCTAATGGCGATCGTCAGGAAACTTGGGGCGAACATAGGCGCTGAAATTACAGATGTGAACGTAAAAAACCTTGACGGGAAAACCTTCGAGAAAATTTACCAAGCATGGCTAAACTATGGCGTAACAGTAGTCCGTGCCCAAGACCTCACGACAGAAGACTTTATCGCCTACGGCCGGAGATTTGGAGAGATTGTCCCACACCCTTCGAAATCAACCCGACATTTTAAACATCCAGAAATCACGTGTCTTGGTATCAACAAATTTAAACTCGATGGAACGTTAAACGAAGACATCTACAAACGTGGTGCCATCGAGTTCCATACTGACGGTGCGTATGACGAAGTTCCTTTCAAGGCCACAAAACTCTATGCGTTAGCGGTACCGAATGTAGGTGGTGAAACACATTTCTCTTGTATGTATATGGCTTACGATGCTCTTCCAAAAAAACTAAAAACCTTATTGCAAGACCGGCGCGGCGGATTTACGTACGGCGGGCGAAAAGGCCAAAACGCCCTTCTCAATCCCGAAGATCGCGATCATGCTCCCGTCTTTCACCCATTGATTCGCCCTCATTCAGAAACGGGACGCAAAGCACTCTATTTCGACCCAGGGAAGATAGTCCAAATAGAAGGGCTAGAAGCTGCAGAAAGTGATGACATTATTGACGAACTTACCGAACGAATGATCGTCTCGGGAGCAGAGTACACCCATACCTGGCAAGTCGGCGATATCGTGATTTGGGACAATCGTTGTCTTGTCCATAAGGCCGCTGGGAATTACCCCCCTCAAGAAGACCGCATACATTGGCGTTTATCGATAAAAGAATCAGTTTCGGATTAGGGATGTATTCAGCAACATTCCCCAATTAAAGGACAACGAGGACATTGCGGTTTCCCAGACATCCCATTGGTCGCACGCTCGTCGCTGCTCCCAGAAGAGAAGGCCAAAGCCTAGATCCGGGACGCCGCCAACATCCCCTCGCTAATCGCCCGTTCCGCGTCCAATTCAGCAGCCCGATTTGCACCGCCAATCACATATAGGTCGACCCCGCTTGCGGTTAAACCGGCAGCAAGTTCAGCCCGCACTTCCTGACCGGCGCAGATAACAATCGTATCGGCTACCACCAGCTCGATCACACCGCCTACTTCGATATAAATACCCTGTTCATCAATACGCTCATATCTAACGCCAGAAATCTGGCGGACCCGATTTTGCTTCATTATCGCGCGGTGAACCCATCCAGTACTCTTGCCAAGGCGCCGGCCCATGGGGCCCTCGGATCGCTGCATCATCGTGATCTGATAACTAGGCTCTATCTCCGGTAGAGGGTGCCCAATGCCCCAGCGCCGCCGAAAGGCATCGGGATCGGTGAAGCTCGGGTCATCCACCTCTAAGAGGTATAACGCCACGTCGAAGGCAATTCCGCCGCCACCAACTATTGCGACCCGTCCGCCAAGCTTGGTGGAACCGTTTAAAACGTCCGCGTATCCAATCACTTTTGGGTTACCGATCCCCTCGATATTCGGCAATCGCGGACGCACACCAGTAGCGAGAATGGCAGAGTCAAATTGCGCCGCTTCGATATCATCAGCGGTGACCTTCGTCGATAATCTAAGTCCGATGCCAAGGCGCTCGATCTGCTTTTCAAAGTATCTCAAGGTCTCCAGGAATTCGGCCTTCCCCGGCACATTCTTGGCCAGATTGAACTGGCCGCCGATCCGGGCCTCGGACTCGAACAAGGTGACTTCATGACCCCGCTCCGCAGCCGTCACCGCAGCTGCCAGGCCGCCAACGCCCGCACCAATAACGGCCACACGACGACGATCATCGGTGGGCGTGACCACCATCTCCGTCTCATGGCAAGCCTTGGGATTCACCAGGCATGAACAGATTTTCCCGACAAAATACCGGTCCAAACATGCTTGGTTGCAGGCGATGCAGGTGTTGATTTCTTCGGCAAGACCATCCGCCGTCTTCGCCATGAACGCTGGGTCAGCTAGAAACGGGCGGGCCATGGAAATCATGTCCGCATTTCCCGCAGCAAGGACGCGCTCTGCAACCTCGGGAGTATTGATGCGGTTCGACGCAATAATAGGGATGCCAATAGCCGCCTTTACTCTGGCTGTGTAGCTAACAAAGGCCGCGCGCGGGACGGCTTGTGCGATTGTGGGAATAGGCGCTTCATGCCAGCCAATTCCACTGTTCAAGATATCCGCACCAGCGGTCTCGACAGCTTGCGCCAGTTCAATGATCTCCGATTCCGACAAGCCGTTATCGACAAGATCTAGAACTGAAAGACGGAACATAATCACAAAGCCGGGCCCAACCGCCTCGCGGGTCCGGCGTACAATCTCAACGGGGAGCCGCATTCTGTTCGCAAACGCGCCGCCCCAGTCATCGTTGCGCTGGTTCGTCCGTGGTGACAGAAACTGCGTCAGAAGATAGCCTTCCGAACCCATGATTTCGACGCCATCATAACCAGCCTCTGCCGCCAGGCGCGCCGTGAATATGAAGTCCTTAATGGTTGTTTCAATTTCCGCGATGTCCATTTCACGTGGCGGGTGTTTATTGATGGGAGCCGTCAATGGCGATGGCGCGACAATATCCGAATGATATCCGTAGCGGCCAGAATGAATGATTTGCAAAAGAATATGCGCACCGTAGGCATGGACAGCATCAGTAACCTGACGATGTTTCGGAACCTCATCGGCATGGTCAAAAGCGGCTGCCGCCGCGTTCAACCGGCCCGCCGCGTTCGGGGAAAAAGCGCCAGTCACCATTAATGTGCAACCATTCCTAGCCCGCTCCTTAAAGTACGCGGCCAACCGGGTGAAATCGTCCTGATCCTCAAGGCCCGTATGCATGGATCCCATCATTATGCGGTTGGGCACGGTCAATGCCCCAATGGTCAGCGGTTCGAACAGATGAGGATAACCAGTCATAATCAGAAACCTGTTCGATCAAGCGGTTAAGGAATAGTTGGTAAGAGGGATATAGTGAGACCCGCCATGGCCCATGTGGCTCTCGAACAAAGTAAAGGAGGCGACTGGAAACAGCGCCGTTGAGAACGCACCGTGGACGTCCAGGTAATCCCCCAGATTGCGCGGCTTGCGTCCGCGGAAACGCGCAATGGTGATATGAGGTTTAAATTTCCGGCCCTCATCACCAAAGCCAGCGCGAACAGCTGCGCGTTCCACTTTAACTTGTAGCCGCGAGAGACCATCGTTGGGCACAATTCCAGCCCAAAGGGCGCGCACCTTGTCCCCCTTCCCAAAATGCCCCAGGCCCAAGCACCGCAAGCTGAAGACGGGCTCCATTATGGTGGAAAGGGCGGCATCCAGATCTGCTGCGTCCCGCGTGCTGACGTCACCAATGAACCGCAATGTCAGATGCAAGCTGTCGGATTTCACCCAACGCGCTCCATCAAGCCCTGACATCAAGACGCAAAGGGACTGCCGGATATCGTTGGGAAAGGACAAGCCCACGAATAGACGCATGATGAACCCTTCGAAGATAAGGCCAAAAGCCAGACCTGCCTTAGAGGAATAGGGCGAGGACACCCGTATACCCATAAAGGCGATTGTTGGAAATCTCTCCTTGGCCAAAAAAGCCAACCAGCGGAATATCTCTCATCATATCACCAATGATTTCCATCTCCCGACCCTCCTGGCCAAACAAGTTTGGGCCACGAGCAACACAGGAGAAATATAAACCGCCCCGGGCCGGCCCAGGCAGCCGGTCCATGAGGTCTCGGACCATCCGAACAAGGTCCTCTTCGGCACCGGCAGGATCTCGGCGAACAAACATCAGCTGGTCTCCGGCTTCCACATGACCGCCGATCGCCAACCATCCCCGCTCAGGATCAATACCGGCTAAATTCCGAACTACATAATCTCCAGTGTCCGAGCCAGCGACGGGAAAGGCGGCATGGATATATCCAGCGACACGGTTGAGGTCGCGGGCCAGAAGTTCGCCGATATCATCCTTGAACACGGTAACGGCCGGCTCCCCATTCAAGGTCATGACGATATTTTCCATGCAATCGGTAACCCGATGGGCTGGTCCCACAGGCGCATAACCCTGTGTCAGGCCCGTGGCGACCTCTACATCGGGCGAAAACAAGACGCCGGACAGGCCTCCACCGACCACTTCGCCAGCGAGTTGATAATGGGCACCGCGCGATGAGGTCAATCCACCAATTAAGAACCCCGGCACCTCCAGGGCTGCATTCTCCATCTCCATAGAGAGAGTTTCGATTAGCGTCGGCACGGCGCCGTTCGCGGGGTCACCATAAACCACGCCGAACGGCGGCATTCGGGTTTGCATCCAATCCTGGGCGGACCCTGGAATTTCGACGATTGACCTGCCCAAACGCGGCAACAGCGTAAAGCTGTCGCGGGGATGCCCGCTGACCATTGCGACGGCGGCCGGTCGGTCAAATGCCTCACCCACATCACCCACCCCATCGTGCCAGCAGATACCCATGCCGACGCTACCAACCCAATGGTCGATCCCAGTCTTCTGGCGCAAGTAGGTATGCATGCTGGAGAGTTCGGCCGCATAAACATCTGTCACATACAGCCAGCCGAGTTGCACTTCATCACCGTCCGTGTGGTATCCCACCAGTGCGGTTTCCAGCTCCTTTGCAGCGCTGGACCAATTTTCGGCACGGGATACAGCAACAAGAAATTTTGTCATTAGGCAATATAAGGGTAAGCGGCCAAACCATGCATTCGAATTCCGCGCGATTCATGCGGCCACGGGGAGAATTTCTCCAATTTGTGCCAGGGACCGAGCCCGGTGCGTCCATGTGTGTGCGCTTAAAAAACGCTGCTGTCCGGCCGCCGCCATTGCCCGAAGTCGATCTTTATCGGCAAGTAGGTCGGCGACGGCGCTCCGCATATCCAGCGCACAGTTTGGCAGAAAGAACATGTTCTCCGACGAAAATTCGCTCTCATAGTAGACAGAGCGGCTGGAGAGAACGGCACTGCCGCCAGCCATGGCATTGAACACCCGCTCATGGGAACCATTGTAGCCCGGAAACGGATTTAGAATGGCTCGAGACCGGTCCGTCATTTCCAAAGATTCTTCGATGGTTTTCTGCCCAACGAAACGCACCAGCGGCAGGTCACCGGCATAGGCTTCCCAACCCAGGCCGATTACGGTGGGCCGGAGATCGGCAAGCGCCACAATTGCATCAACCCGCTGGGCGTTACGGATGTAGTCGTCAACGGTCTTCATATACGGGAATAGGGTTTCGAAATCGACATCCTCGCCAAGCACCTCACGAACCGATACCTCCAAGGGTCGGGCTAGGTCTAGCCAGACCAGGTCGACGATATCGTTCAACTTACCCTCAACATCGGCGCCATGGTCACCCCACGCAGCGCGTTGCGTGTTGGGGGGCAGAAACAAGCTTCCGGTCAAAAGCAAATCGATATCGCGGACCGCCCATGGTGTTGTAGCCCGCTCAACACTACTGTGAGGCAAATGGTGGAACGCCCCACCCGGGCGTATGTAGCGTTCACAAAAGGCACCAGCATGTTCAGATGGGAAGGTCGCATGGTAGTTTTTCAACGGCATATCGATGCGATCGCGGAGAGAAAAAGGGTGATCCAGAAAGACACCCAGAATGGGAGCGTCCACGTCGTTGAAAATCCGGACCGCATCAGAGGCCGGCGACGGCGGTAGGCCAAATCCACTTACGGAAATAAATGCGACAACCTCCCGCGATCCAATAACCTCGAACAATCGGTCTTCATGCCCGGCCCGACGAATGTCGATGATGACCGGATCAAAACCGAGTTGACCAAACCCATCAGCCAAGGCCGGGACCATCGATCCGATATTGCCGAAATTGCTTTCGCCAAGAAACAGAACGACTGTGCCGTTTGCCCGGCTCACCGAACCTGGCCGATGAGCTCTCGAACGGAAGGCAATATTCGCTTTACGATTTCTGCGACACCGGCTGCGTTGGGATGGATACCATCTGTTTGGTTAAGCGCGGGAACCGCAACCACGCCTTCAAGAAAAAACGGATAGAATAGCACGCCGTGTTTGTTCGCTAGGCGCTGAAAAAGGCTATTGAACTCATTGCTGTACTCCTGGCCCAGATTGGGTGGTGCCAGCATGCCGGTCAACAGAACCGGAAGCGCTTGAACTCGGATTTCGGTAATCATCTCATTTAAATTGGCTTCCGTTTGCCCGGGATCAAGGCCACGCAATCCATCGTTGGCGCCGAGCTCAAGGATCACGGCATCGGGCTTGAGCGACAGCGCCCACGCAAGCCGGGCGAGTCCGCCGGCTGAGGTGTCGCCGGAGACACCGCTGTTAGTGATCCGCACCTCTTCACCAACGGCCCGCAACGCTGCCTGCAGTTGAGCAGGAAACGAATCTGATTGCGCCAATCCGTATCCAGCGGTCAAGCTGTCGCCAATAGCTATGATATTTACCTGCTCCGCCCAGGCCGGCGACGCAATGATGATCCATGCGTTGACAAGCGCCACCCACAGACCATATCGGCGAGAGTTGGTGTGGGCGTTGTGCGCCGACAAATTAATAATTGAGAAAGCCATAACCCATGGATAGCAATCCAACCCCTCCAAAGGCAATTGACCTTGCAAACGTCCGCCTATCGTTGACATCTGACGCCGGGGTGGTCGAGGTGCTGCGTGGCATCGACCTCTCAATTTTCGCCGGCGAAACAGTCGGCATAGTCGGGCCCTCGGGATCAGGAAAGACATCGTTGCTGATGGTCATGGCAGGGCTCGAGCCAGTGACAGGGGGGCAGGTATCCATTGATGGTCAGTCCTTCGCGGATTTAAATGAGGACGCCTTGGCACACTTCCGGCGAGACCACGTCGGCATTGTCTTTCAGAGTTTCCATCTGGTGCCGACCATGACGGCCCTTGAGAATGTTGCTTTGCCCATGGAGTTCGCAGGAAAGGCCAACGCCTTCGAGCGTGGGAAGGCAGAACTTCGCCGCGTTGGTTTGGGGGAACGATTGGCGCACTATCCTGGACAATTGTCAGGAGGCGAGCAGCAACGCGTCGCTTTGGCGCGGGCCTTCGTCACCCGACCGGCCCTGCTGCTTGCCGACGAACCGACCGGAAGCCTAGACGGCGAAACCGGAACCGGGGTGATGAACCTTTTGTTCGGCCTTCAGAAAAAACTTGGAACCACCTTGGTTCTGGTTACGCATGCGCCGGATATAGCCGCCAAATGCAGTCGCATCATTCGCCTGGCTGACGGCCAGATCGCAGCTGACGCGGCAGCCTGACATGGGAGACTTGCGTCTGATCCTCTGGCTCATGCGCTGTGAGATGCGCACCGGTCTTCATGGTTTCCGGGTATTCGTTGCCTGCCTTGCCCTGGGTGTCACGGCCATTGCCGGTGTCGGCAGCATCGGTTCTTCAGTGACGGCCGGGCTGGAAGCCAACTCACAGACCCTCTTAGGCGGCGATATGGATCTACGTCTCCTGCACCGTGATTTCTCCGCGGAACACCAAGCGTGGCTGCAAGCAGAATCCGTTGGTATCTCAAAAATAATCAAGCTGCGAGCCATGGCACGGCCTGTCGAAAACAATGACAAACGGAATTTGATCGAACTGAAGGGTGTCGATAAAGCCTACCCCCTGTTCGGGCGGTTCGTATCGTCGGCAACCGCACCTCTTCGGGAGCTGTTGCGTCAACGCGACGGCACATGGGGTGCCGTCGCCGACGCCAATCTTTTGGTTCGGCTAGGCCTAGCCGTGGGGGATCAGGTCCAGGTGGGCACCGCGGTCTTCACCCTTCGCGCGACAGTTGTAACAGAACCGGACAGAGCCGCCAGCTTATTCAGTTTTGGACCGCGTTTTCTCGTGTCGAGGGACGCTCTGGCGGCAACCAGCCTTATCCAGCCGGGCAGCCAAATTAGTTACCATACTCGTGTCGTTCTAGCGGACGATGTGGATCCATTGGATTGGCGATCGCGCCTGGCCGCAACTTTTCCTAAAGCAGGCTGGCGTGTGCGCGGGTTGAACAATGCGGCGCCCGGGATCCAGCAGTTCATCGATCGAATGACCATGTTTTTATCCTTTGTTGGCTTGACTGTCCTCCTCGTGGGAGGACTGGGGGTAGCGAACACAGTCAGCAGCTATCTGGATACCAAGACACGAACCATCGCGACGTTGAAGTGCCTTGGCGCCCCGGGACGGATGATATTTTACTTATTCATGGCGCAGATTCTTGGCATCGCCACTATTGGCATCTCCATTGGCCTCTTGGTCGGCAGCGGCCTCGCCTATGCGTTTGCCATCTTTTCTATTGGGCGCATGCCGGTCATCCCGGTCCCCGGCTTTTACGGAGAGCCATTGATTGTGGCTGGCGTATTCGGACTTCTGGTAGCGGTGACTTTCGCGCTCTGGCCCATTGCCCGCGCCCGGGAAGTGCCAGCGGCGACCCTATTCCGGGACGCCGTCGCGCCAATTACGACATGGCCACGGCGAGCTTATATTGTGGCTACTCTGGTAGGTCTCATTTTACTGGCCGCTTTTACCATCCTCTCAGCCATTGATCGGGGATTCGCCACGTGGTTTGTGCTAAGCGCCGCCGCGACCATGGTATTGCTGCGGGGCGGGGCCTGGGTCGTAACGGCCGTCGCGAAACACGCACCGGCATTTGGCAGCCCCTCCTTCCGGTTAGCGCTAACAAACCTATGGCGGCCCGGCGGCGCGACGACGAGCATCATGCTGTCCATGGGGTGTGGTTTGGCGGTGCTGGTTACCGTCGGGCTTATCCACGGCAATCTTGCCCGGCAGATTGCCGAACAGTTGCCAGACCGCGCGCCGGCGTTTTTCTTCATGGACATACAGCCTCATCAGGTTGAACCCTTCGACAAAGCGGTCAATGGGGTCACCGGCACCGGAAACTATCAACGGGTACCGACGCTTCGCGGGCGTATAGTCAAGATCGCCGGCGTACCCGTGGCCAAACGGATGATCGCCGAGAACGCGCGTTGGGCCGTTCAAGGCGACAGGGTCTTAACCTATATGTCGGAGAAACCAGAGACCACAGAGGTCGTCGCCGGGTCATGGTGGCCGAAAGATTACAGGGGGCCGCCAGCCATTTCCCTAGATGCGGGCTTGGCCCGGGGTTTCGGAGTTTCGGTCGGAGACACGGTCTCCTTCAACATCCTGGGACGCGAGATCACCACGACTATCGCAAGCCTGCGTGAAATCAATTGGCGGAGCCTACGGTTCGATTTCGCAGTGATATTCGCACCGGGCACTTTAGAAAGCGCACCGCAAACCCATATAGCCGCCATCGAAGCGCCGGTTGCCGCGGAAGATGCCGTAGAGAAGGCGGCGACCGACACCTTTCCCAATATCTCCGCAATCCGCGTCCGAGATACCTTGGCGGCCGCAGCCAATCTCGTCGCGGGCATCGGCGCGGCAGTCACCGGAATCGCCAGCGTCACAATTCTGGTCGGCGCCCTGGTATTGTCCGCAGCTGTTGCCGCCAATCGACGCCGTCAACAGTATGATGCTGTCGTCTTCAAGGTTCTGGGGGCGACGCGTCGACGTCTTCTGGGGGTATTTCTGATGGAATACGGCGTTCTCGGCGCGGCCACAGCTTTGGTCGGGGCCGTTGTCGGGAACACCGCGGCGTGGGCCATCGTCACGTTTTTGATGAAAATGTCCTGGGTATTCCTGCCGAAAACCGTCGCCATCATAGCTTTGGTATGCCTTTTTATCGCCTTGAGCGTCGGGTTTGTAGGGACCTGGCGGGTGTTAGGGGAGAAGACGGCGCCTCACTTGCGAAATCAGTGAGTTACCGGCCCTATACACTAATTGTGACCATTTGGTGACTGGTAGCAGTTCCCCTTGATTACCGTTCGTGATGTGCTTATTTTATGCGCTCAGGGCTTTTCCCGCTGGTGCGCCTATAGTTGCGTGCAGCAATAGATAGAGGAGTTTGTTATGGCTCTTGGACCGAACAATCGCTTAGGCATGCGCACTCAGCAGATGTCTCATGATCAGGCATATGCGGCCGGTATCGATGAAGGCCTGCGGGCTTATATGCTCAAGGTATATAATTACATGTGCATCGGCCTCGGGTTGACCGGTGCGGTGGCCTTCGCCACATCCACGTCACCGACCATGATGCAAGCTATTTACGGCACGCCACTACAATGGGTCGTCATGTTGGCTCCGATCGGCCTCGTGTTTTTCTTGGCGGCGAAAGTGCAATCTATGAGAGCGTCTACCGCTCAGACCTTGTTCTGGGTTTACGCGGGCTCGATGGGTCTGTCATTGGCCTATGTATTCGCGGTCTACACAGGCGAAAGTGTGGCAAGGGTCTTTTTCATCACTGCGGGTGCATTTGCCGGTCTTAGCCTGTACGGCTACACGACCAAGCGTAATCTGTCGGGAATGGGTTCGTTTCTGATCATGGGCGTGATTGGCTTGCTGATTGCCGCCGTGGTCAATATGTTCCTGGAAAGCTCCGCATTGCAGTTTGCGATATCCGTTCTGGGTGTACTGATCTTTGCCGGCCTGACGGCTTATGACACGCAGAAAATCAAATCTATATATGTGGAAAGTGATGGAACCGCCGTTGCCGAGAAGAAGGCCATTATGGGCGCTCTGACGCTTTATCTGGACTTCATCAATATGTTCATCTTCTTGCTGCATTTGTTCGGCAATCGCGAATAGTCTCGGCCGAACACGACTTCTGAAACCGCCCGGGATAACTCGGGTGGTTTTTTGGCACGGGCTCTCTCGTCAGGCATAATCCCAACACCCTAACGAAGCTCCAGATCGAGCCCTGCACGTCATTGCTGAGGCCCTTGTCTGATCGCGGCTAGTACGACAACACCATCCGCTCTTTCGGGGCCAACAGACGAACGAATTGACGAGAGATGCCCTAATGCCAAAGAACATCCGACTTCTGGTCACACGACAGTTTCCCGCCGATGTCCTTGCGCGGTGCGAACGCGACTACACATGCACCTTCAATCCCGAGGATACCAATTGGATTGGCGATGAACTGATTGGTCGCGCCGCGGACCACGACGCCATATTCTTTTCTTCAGGAAACAAGTTCACGGCGGACGTAATTGCCGCACTACCAAAAAGCATCAAAGCACTTTCCACCTTTTCTGTTGGACATGAGCATATTGACCTGACTGCGGCCACAGAACGGGGTCTTATGGTGATGAACACACCCGGCGTGCTGAATGAGGCGACAGCCGACATCGCGTTTATGCTACTGCTGTCTGCCTCGCGCCGGGCCAGCGAAGCCAATCGGATGGTTCGCAATGGCGATTGGGTCGGCTGGACACCTACGCAGATGCTGGGCGTCGGCATGCAGGGCAAACGCTTGGCGATACTAGGAATGGGCGGCATCGGTCGGGAAGTTGCAAAGCGCGGCCGCGCCTTTGGTATGACCATTCATTATCACAATCGTAGCGCCTTGCCCGACAACGACGCGAAAGGTGCTATCTACCACAAGAGCGCTGATGAGCTGATGAAAGTGGCGGATTTCCTATCTATCAACTGCCCGATGACGCCAGAAATGATGAAATTTCTCAACGAGGACCGAATCGCGCTTCTGCCGCCCAACGCGATCATCGTAAACACCGCCCGTGGGGGGTTGATAGATGACGAAGCGTTAATCGCCGCTCTCAAATCCGGCCGCGTGTTTGCTGCCGGTCTGGACGTATTTGATGGCGAGCCCAATCTTCATCCCGAATACTGCGACTTGAACAACGTCGTTCTTCTGCCCCACGTGGGAAGTGCTACGGTCGAAACCCGAAACGCAATGGGTTTCACGGCCCTGGATAATCTGGATGCCTTCTTTGACGGGAAGATACCAATAAACCGAATCTCGTGACCCCAGGCTAGCTCGCGTGCCGGTGAGTACATTAACCAATATATGAACTATTTTGGTGATGAGATCGTCAATCCGGAAAACCTTTGGTAACTTAAACTAAGTGAGCAGATGCTCGTCGCTTCAACACGCGGCTCCATTCAATAAAATGATGGTTTCACTATGCCAAGCTAGAGGACGTGTCCCAACTCGAGGGAAGTCGAACAGCCCCCATTAAACTCACTTTCAGTCCCAATTTTATCGCAACTAAGGCGGGCAAAAAACTCAAAGCCTATCAGCAGAGCACTGCCGCAATGCCGCTGTTTTTTTAGGTCAGGTTATTCATGGAACAGGTTTTGCCAATCGCATACTTCCCTATCCCTGGCTAAAAATGCCCAAAACGCTACGTAATTGGATTTTAAAAGTTGGACAAATCCATATGGTTGTTATGCAATCTCAGCGGTAAACCGCGCTCGATGATGTTTGTCAAAGGCAGATTGGCACATGGACAAAAAAATCTGCGATATTAACGATATTGAGGACAACGGTTCGGTAGGTTTCGTTGTTGATACCAAAGACGGTCGGTGTGGGCTAATGTTGATCCGCAAAAATGGCAAAGTTTACAGCTATTTAAATTCATGCCCGCACATTGGCACGCCTTTGGAACTCCAACCTAATCGTTTTCTTGATCGGTCAGGGCAACACATCTTGTGCTCGACCCACGGAGCCCTATTCCAAGTCGAGGACGGCTTGTGCATCGCCGGACCTTGCGTCGATGATAAACTTACACCTGTTGCCGTGGACATCCGTGACGATGGTGTTTACGTGAATGTAATGGAATTGCCAACACTATGGCCACCGCGCATCCCACCCCCAACGTTAGGCGCCTAGTCCATCCCTGCCTTGAGTATTGGCAAGTTTTTTTTGATAATTCAATTAAAGGGCACGATTTAGGTCTAATCAAAATTGGCCAGTTGATCGAACCCTATTTGATCTAGGAGACCATGCCATGAGCGACGACAGCCTCTATCCGGTGCCTTCTGCGGTTGCGGCTTCGGCACACATCGATAACGATGGTTATCTCGAGATGTATCAGCGTTCTATTGACGATAACGAGGGTTTCTGGCGAGAGCAGGGGCAGCGGATTCATTGGATCACACCTTATACGGAAGTTGCAGACGTTGACTGGATGATCCCAAATGTATCAACCAAGTGGTACACCGACGGAACACTGAACGCGTCGTATAACTGCATCGACCGGCACCTAGCTGAGAAGCCAAACAAATTAGCACTGATCTGGGAGCCAGATGATCCAGATGAAGCAAGCCTAGCAATCACTTACCAGGACCTTCACGACAACGTCTGCCGAGTGGCTAACGCCATGAAGGAGATGGGCGTAGCCAAAGGAGACGTCGTGACCATCTACATGCCTATGGTGCCCGAAGCACTGTATGCGATGCAGGCCTGCGCCCGAATTGGGGCCATCCACTCGGTAGTCTTCGGCGGGTTCTCGCCGGAGGCTCTGGCCGTCAGGATCAATGATTGTGACTCAAAGTTCCTGGTAACGGCCGATGCCGGTCGGCGAGGCAAGAAAGCAATCCCCCTAAAGCCAAATGCTGACGCAGCGGCAGTAAACTGCCCAGGTCTAAAGAATATGCTGGTAGTCAAAGCCGTAGGCGAGGACGTGGATTGGGTTGAGAACAGGGACGTGTGGTACCACGACATCGTCGATCGACAGGCACCCACTTGCACGCCAGAAGAAATGGGTGCTGAAGATCCGCTGTTCATCCTATATACGTCAGGATCCACTGGCACACCTAAAGGCGCTATGCACAGCACGGGCGGCTATTGCGTATATACATCTCTCACTTTTCAATACGTGTTCGACTACAAAGACGATGACGTGTTCTGGTGCACAGCAGATATCGGCTGGATCACAGGGCATTCTTATGTGAATTACGGCCCTCTTCTAAATGGTGCAACGCAGGTGATTTTCGAGGGCGTACCAAACTATCCGGATGCATCGCGTTTCTGGCAAGTCTGCGACAAACACAAAGTCTCCATATTTTATACAGCGCCAACCGCTATTCGCGCGCTGATGGGAGCGGGTGACACTTTCGTGAAGAAGACAGACCGGTCGTCAATCCGGTTGTTAGGTTCAGTTGGCGAGCCTATTAATCCAGAAGCTTGGCACTGGTACTACAAAGTGGTGGGAGAGAAGCGCTGCCCGATCGTCGACACCTGGTGGCAGACGGAGACAGGCGGCATAATGATCACACCCTTACCGGGGGCGACAGCGCTAAAACCTGGTTCGGCGACCCGCCCATTTTTTGGCGTCCGCCCGGCGCTCTTAGATTCCGAAGGTAAGGAGATCAAGGGCGAAGGAGAAGGAGCCCTTGTAATCACTGGGTCATGGCCAAGCCAAATCCGAACGGTTTACAAAAATCACGAACGTTTTATGGACACCTATTTTTCGACCTTCAAAGGCCAGTACTTCACCTCAGATGGATGCCGCCGGGACAAGGATGGCTACTTCTGGATCACAGGGCGGGTAGACGATGTACTTAATGTTTCCGGGCACCGCATGGGCACAGCAGAGGTGGAGAGTGCGCTGGTGGCCCATCCAGACGTTGCGGAAGCGGCAGTGGTTGGGTATCCACATGAAATTAAGGGTCAAGGGATATATTGCTACGTGACCCTGAACGCGGGCATCCAGGGCACAGACGAGAAGAAGGCACAAATGATCGCGCAGGTGCGGACTGAGATCGGCCCGGTGGCTACCCCAGACTTGATCCAATGGGCACCGGGTCTGCCAAAGACTCGGTCAGGCAAGATCATGCGCCGCATTCTCCGCAAGATCGCTGACAACGACTATTCCAACCTGGGGGATATCTCAACACTATCTGAGCCTGCCGTCGTCGATGACCTCATCAAAAATCGACAAAATAAATAAATTGAGGACGATAGTTCAGAGTGTAAAAACTTCTGCCTAGGCTCTTGAAAACCTCAGCCTGGCTAAGAGCAATCGATAGGAGCACTGTAAATTGTTGGGAATAGTCTTTGCCCAACTACCTCCTGAGAATTTACAAAATTTTTGCTAAACTATTAATAATAACTGTAGGACTCTACCCCACTCTCTCAGAGCAAATTTTCGCACCGCGTTTTTAATGGGACTTTTATACAGGAAGGCATGTTGCACGATAGCCATGAACAAGACTGCTCACGTCAGAAATCAATGCAACGACCTTTTCGCTCCCAATCACCATAGCGCGTAGGCTCAAGCCCTTTAGGTCCGCCCGTTTCGGTCTGACGAGGCGTCAAGTTTTCCTCTGAGGGTACTTTCTCACTGACTTCACCTGACCCCTCCATAGCAGCTAAGCTACGTCTCATTTTTTGCTTTGGTTTTGCGTTTTTGGCCAGATTTCTGGGATTGATATCATCCACGCTCAGTGCCCCCAAAGATTTATCTTATACCGCCAAGATGGCGCATGTGAATAATATTTCAAGCGCCTTGCACTCCCGACAAGACTAAGGCAAGAGTGCTGCATGGTTTTGGAGCCTTCTATTGCCACTCGAGCTGCAGCTACGGTTTTGATCAATGATGTCCTCCGGGCACGCCGTCCATTCGACTCTGCATTCTTTCATCTCGCTGAGCCTAAACTTATGTCCACAAGGGATCGAGCCTTTGTTCATAATTTAGCCATCACAACACTTCGCCAATTAGGCACAATTGACCATCTAATACAGTTATGCTTACAGCGACCTCTGCCACACCGTGCCCACCAAGTTCACGATATTCTAAGGATTGGTTTTTGTCAGATCTTGTTCATGCAGGTCCCAGATCACGGGGCTGTTGCTTCCTCCGTGGAATTGACCAGACAACTTGGTCATTCAGCCCACATCAAGCTCGTGAATGCAGTTCTTCGGCGACTGGCTCGCGATAACGTCAGTTTGGCTTCTGGTATTGATAAAGCGAAAGTCAACACACCGCAGTGGCTATGGGAAACGTGGTCAACAACCTACAGCGAAGAAATCTGCCGCCAGATAGCCACGGCCCACCTTGCACGGGCACCTCTCGATATTTCAACAAAAGGAGATCCACAGGCATGGGCGGCAGAGTTAGATGGTGATATCCTTTTTGCCAACACAATCCGTCTCACTGCCCGAGGTCAGATTAATGAACTTGCTGGTTTTAAAGATGGCCATTGGTGGGTTCAGGACGCAGCAGCGGGATTGGTTACGGAAATTGCTGGTGACGTCACTGGGAAATCAGTGATCGATCTATGTGCAGCTCCGGGCGGGAAAACCGCACAATTCCTCGCGCGTGGCGCCGTCGTAACTGCCGTCGATCGATCGCCGTTACGCTTAAAACGCCTCGAAAGTAACATGGAACGCCTCGGACTAACGCCACACGTAGTTCAGGCTGATGTATTAAAATGGCATCCAGAAGATACAGCCGATATTGTAATGCTTGATGCGCCATGTAGCGCAACTGGCACTGCCCGCCGCCACCCAGACGTGCTGTGGTTAAAGTCAATGCCTAAAATTACCCAAATGGCGGCTGTCCAAAAGAAATTGATGTCGACCGCCGCCAAGTTGGTCGCGCCCGGTGGCCTATTGATTTTCGCCACATGTTCCTTGCAACCCGAGGAGGGGATAGATCACGTAGCCCCTTTTCTAGACTCGCATACTGCATTTCAACTTGAACCAATAGTGGCCGAAGAAGTTTATGGTTTATCAGAAACCCTCACACCTTGCGGATGCTTTCGTAGTTTGCCATGCCATCTCTCAGACAGCGGCGGCATGGACGGATTCTTTGCTGCCCGATTTCGCCGACAAAACGTCTGATTGCTTTGATTTTTCGGACCATCGCGGGTAAATACCTCAGTCCATGAGGTTAATTAAACATGTCAGTGAAAAATGATTTACACGAAGGTTTCGATCACAGCGAAGAAGTTCGTATCGGTTCGCCACGCGCCTTCGGTTTCGTATTTGCCGTAGTTTTTACCGTTATATCATTATGGCCGCTTCTAGAGGCTGCCCCTGTCCGTTTTTGGGCGGCAGGTATAGCCTGCGTATTTGCTGCCTGTGCCATTGTAAAACCCAGCCTTCTCCAGCCACTTAACCAAATGTGGTTTTGGTTCGGCATCGCCCTGCATAAAATTATTAATCCGATAGTAATGGGATTTCTGTTTTTTATCACGGTTACCCCAACTGGCCTCATTTTTCGGCTGATTGGTAAGGATCCATTGAACCGAAAACCTGACCCAAATTGCGAAACCTATTGGATCGAACGAGATCCTGATGATTTTGTTCCTGAATCTATGCGAAACCAGTTTTAAGGGTGCTAAATGAGTTTCTTTGTTGAAATATGGACGTTTTTAAGAGCCCGAAAAAAATTCTGGTTGCTTCCGATTATTCTTACCATGGTGTTTTTTGGCGGGTTGGTCGTTCTCTCGCAAGGCTCAGCCGTGGCCCCTTTCATTTATACAATTTTCTAGGCATAAACCCGTGCGAATTCTGGGTATTTCAGCTTTCTATCATGACAGTGCCGCGGCGTTTATCCAGGACGGTCATATCATTGCCGCTGCCCAGGAAGAGCGCTTTACGCGTAAAAAACACGATGCTGGCTTCCCCAAGCATGCCATATCCTACTGCATGGATCAGGCTGACACCTCCATGGATCAAATTGATCACGTAGTTTTCTATGACAAACCGTTCCTAAAATTTGAGCGTCTACTGGAGACCTACATTGCCTATGCACCAAAAGGTTTTCTATCTTTTAAAATGGCGATTCCCATTTGGTTGAAAGAAAAATTATTTCAAAAGGATTTCTTGCGGAAGAAGCTCCAATCTTTTGATCCTAGTTTCGACTGGCAATCTAAACTACTGTTTGCTGAACATCACCAAAGTCACGCAGCCTCCGCCTTTTTCCCCTCACCCTTTGATGAGGCTGTTGTGCTAACCATGGACGGGGTCGGAGAGTGGGCGACTACCTCGGTGGCCATCGGGAAGGGAAACAAATTAGATGTAATTAAAGAAATGCATTTTCCGCATTCGTTGGGGCTTCTTTATTCGGCGTTTACCTACTATACAGGCTTCAAAGTTAATTCTGGCGAATATAAAGTCATGGGTCTTGCCCCATATGGTGAACCGCGTTTCAAAGACACGATACTAGACAATCTTATCGATTTGAAACCGGATGGGACTTTTCGTCTAGATCAGCAGTTTTTCGATTATTGCACCGGCCTACGTATGACAAACGACAAGTTCGATGCTCTTTTTGGAGGGCCAGCCCGCAAGGCAGAAGAGTTATTAACCCAAAAGCACATGGATTTAGCTGCATCCATTCAAGCGGTAACCGAAGAAGTCGTGCTTCGCATGACCCGGGCGCTTTCCAGAGAGACGAGGGTAGAGAACTTGTGCCTCGCCGGCGGCGTTGCCCTCAATTGTGTGGCCAACGGAAAGGTCTTACGCGACGGTTCGTTTAAACGATTGTGGGTCCAACCGGCCGCCGGTGATGCCGGCGGCGCCCTAGGTGCAGCGCTATGTGCGTATCATCTTTTTAAGGACGCTCCACGTGTTGCATCAACCGGGTTAGACCGTATGGCTGGCTCATACCTTGGACCTGCCTATTCGGATGATGAGATAGCCAAGCGTCTTACTACGGCAGGAGCAGATTTTACGCTCATGACGGAAGAACAGGTCATGGAAAACACTGTTACTGCCCTGATCAATGGGAAGGCGGTGGGTTGGTTCCAAGGCCGTATGGAATTTGGTCCACGAGCGCTGGGGGGGAGATCAATTCTTGCCGATCCCCGTTTGCCATCCATGCAGAAGACCCTAAACCTGCGGGTTAAATACAGGGAATCATTTCGGCCATTTGCGCCCTCTGTTATCCGTGAGGATGTTACTGAGTGGTTTGAGTTGAACAGTGATAGTCCATACATGCTGATCGTCGCAGATGTTGTAAGTCAGCGCCGGCGCAGCATGAGCGAACATGAGGACACCCTGTTCGGCATCCAAAAACTAAATGTGCCACGATCTGAAATTCCAGCAGTTACACATGTCGACTATTCTGCACGCGTCCAAACGGTGCATCGCGAGACTAACCCTCGCTATCATCAACTTCTTGAAAAATTTAAAGCTGCGACTGGGTGTCCCGTTTTAGTTAACACAAGTTTTAATGTTCGGGGTGAACCCATTGTATGCACACCCGACGACGCGTTTCGCTGCTTCATGGGTAGCGATATCGAGGTTTTGGTTATTGGCAACTGCTTTCTTAAAAAAGAAGATCAAGACCCTGCTTTGAAGCTTGACTACAAACGTGCTTTTGAACTCGACTAATTGAACTACCCTATACCAAAAAAATTCCAGCTAAAGTCGCCAAACACGGCATCGATCTGTCGAAGAAAGATCAGGCCATATCCCCTTAAGGTCTACCAACAGACCTTCCGGTTTAACCAAAGAGTCTAATATCTTCGGCGCGATGGAACGAAACGGATCATGCGCAACCGCACCAATTATTGCATCATAGGGCTCTGTTGCTTCCATCGAAGGTTTTAGGGTCAGTCCGTATAAAGCTTGAACATCATCAGGAGAAGCAATGGGGTCGAAGATTTCAACATGATGCCCCTTAATTGCTATAGCCTTCACCAGATCTACAACCTGTGAATTTCGTAGATCTGATACATTTTCCTTAAATGTTAAGCCCAAAACTAGAACGCGGCTGGAGGCTCGCAAAAGTCGATCCATTTCGCCCGCTACGTAAGCCGCCATGCCATCGTTGATACGTCGTCCCGCTAGAATTATTTCAGGATCAAAATTAGTTTTCTTAGCAACGTGCGCAAGATAATAAGGGTCGACGCCAATGCAATGACCACCAACTAAACCCGGTCGGAAATCTAAAAAATTCCATTTTGTGCGAGCTGCAGCCAAAACACTGTCCGTATCGAGGCCCAGCCGACGAAATATCATGGAAACCTCGTTTATAAATGCGATATTGATATCACGCTGTGCATTCTCAATGACTTTTGCGGCCTCGGCCGTTCGAATATCCGTTGCTTGATACACACCTGCTGGAATAACCGCGCTATAAATTGATGCCAATAGTTCCGTTACTTTAAGCGTTTGCCCAGCAACCACCTTTATAACCTTGTCAACAGTATGTTCTCGGTCTCCAGGATTGACCCGTTCAGGCGAGTATCCCAAGAAGAACTCCTCTCCACACAGAAGGCCAGATTCTGCTTCTAATATCGGAGCACAAACTTCCTCTGTCGCACCGGGATAGACAGTGCTCTCATAAACAACAACATTCCCTGGGTTCAAATTTCGCCCAACGGCATGACTAGCGCTTTGCAACGCCGACAAATCAGGTCTGCAATCTCCATCAATAGGCGTCGGAACAGCAATCACAAAGAGATCAGACGGCGCGGCTAGTTTAAGGTCCCCTACAAATTCAATCCTTGAACCCACTAATTCCGCCGAAGAAACCTCACCTGTGCGGTCCTCGCCGGACCTCAACTCACTTACACGTTGCTGATCGGCATCAAAGCCCGTGACCGAGAACTTTCGTGCCAAAGCGATGGCCAGAGGTAAACCTACATAACCTAATCCAACGACCGTAATTCTGAAATTATTCTGCCAAATATTTTGCATTTCTTGCTTTTCGTTAAGATTAAGGTCATCTCCAGAAGTCCTTTGCTGTTCAACATAACCGCTTGAAGGTCAATTTGTGCTAAAGACTTGTATGGTCACACCCCATATTTTAAATTTCATTGTATTCTCTGTGACCCTCCAACTTATGGGCTACCACTATAATAATCCAAGTTTGTTCGAGTAAAAAACATTTGTGCGCTCATGAACGGACTTTGCATCCTTAATTTCTTTAAGAGTTCCTGGCGTATATACGACCGCGTTGCACCGCCGTTCGCCTTGTCGTCTGACAATAAGAAGCCATCAGCCATTATGTGACCCTTTCATGAGCTAACTCAGAGGTTAGCCTATTCTCACGTACAAAACGATTAAAACAAATGAAAGTACTCTAGTCACAAACATATGCGATCTAACAAAATCTAAGGTTCATGACATTTTGGGTCTCGGATTAACAATCCATAAAGAATTGAAGTTGGATTGAATTTTGCTTTGCAACACCAAATTGGAACTGCCAAGGCCCAATCAGTATGCTACTAATATATATGGTAACACCTCTGAATCTAATATATGTTTGAAGTAGCAGGCCTATGAAAAAGGCACTAATTTCCGGTATTTCTGGTCAAGATGGATCTTATCTTG
>DFRF01000097.1:37476-43744 GCA_002378125.1 Rhodospirillaceae bacterium UBA3470
CAAGATGGATCTTATCTTGCTGAGCTCCTCATTTCTAAAGGGTATGAGGTGCACGGTATAGTTCGGCGCACATCACTCTCAAATACTCACCGAATTGAACACCTTCTCTATCCAAATGAGATGCAAGGCGACTCGATTTATTTGCACTTTGGCGACATAACCGATAGCAGCCGTCTCAATGATCTTATAAATCAGGTTGAACCAAACGAGGTCTACAACCTAGCCGCCCAAAGTCACGTTCAGATTTCCTTCGATGAACCTATTCACACGTCAGAAGTTGTCGCTCTTGGGGCACTCAAAGTACTCGAAGCGGTCCGAAATATTGGTTCTTCTCATATCCGATTTTATCAGGCGACCACATCGGAAGTATACGGAAATGTGGAAGCCTCGCCCCAAGATGAAAAAACACCTTTCCACCCAGACAACCCCTATGCCTGTGGTAAGGTTTTCGCTTTCCACCAGGTTCGCCTCTATAGAGAAGCCTATGGGCTTCACGCTTCAAATGGAATCCTCTTCAATCACGAGAGTCCACGCCGTGGTGAAAATTTTGTAACGCGCAAAATTACACGTGGATTGGCTCGGATCATTGCAGGCAAGCAGGATAAACTTCTTCTTGGCAATTTAGATGCCCGACGCGACTGGGGTCATGCGAAAGACTACGTTCAAGCCATGTGGATGATGCTGCAACAAGCTTCAGGCGATGATTATGTCATCGCAACGGGTAAGAGCTACAGCGTGAGGGATTACCTAGATATATCATTTGGGTCTCTTGGCCTGGATTGGTCAGATTATGTAGAGATAGATCAAAACCTGCTGCGACCAATCGATGTTAGTGAGTTTATCGGCGACTCCAAAAAAGCCCGCAACGCACTTGGTTGGGAGCCAAAAATTTCTCTTGAGGATTTAGCGCGCGAGATGGTTGCAACAGATCTCGCTCACGAGGGCATCGACCCGGCGCAGTTTGGTTTTTAAAAAGGGCAACAATCAAAATCTTTATCGATCTGAAAGAATGAGAAACAACGGGTATGCCAAAAACTCGATTTGGTTAACGGCTTTTGAAAATATCAAAAATCATGAGTGAACGCGCCTTCATCACCGGTATTCTTGGGCAAGACGGTTCCTATCTAAACGAGGCGCTCCTTGGGGATGGTATCGCTACTACAGGGAGTGATAGAAAATCAGTGTTCGACGGAAGGAGTGGCGAGTGTAAACAACCATTTGATATTACAAATTCGGGACAAGTAAGAGCCTGGATAGCAGACTGGAAACCAACACAAATTTATCATTTGGCTGCGGTTCACGGTTCGTCAGAAGATTGCACCAAAGATGCAGCTGATTTCTTCGCCGGGTCTTTGCAAGTTCATGCTATCGGATTGGCCAATCTTTTGGAGGCAATGCAAGCTGAGGCTCCAGAAGCGAGATTGGTATTTGCCGCGTCATCACACGTCTTTGGCGCAGCTATTGAAAGCCCACAAGACGAGAATACTCCGATGACACCTATCAGCCCCTATGGCATTTCCAAAGCGGCTGGAGTCGGTATCTGCGCGCACTACCGCAATCAATACGGTGTTCATGCATCTTCGGCTATTCTTTACAATCACGAATCGCCCCGGCGCTCCGCCAGTTACGTGACGCAGAAAATTGTCCGAGCGGGTGTTGCCATCAAGCGAGGACGGCAGTGTCGGCTCGTTCTGGGCAATTTAGGCGCACGGGTGGATTGGGCGCACGCAGTTGATCATATGCGCGCGCTTCGCCTGATTGCTAACGTATCCTCACCTGGGGATTTCATCGTTGCAAGTGGTCGACTAAGCTCAGTTCGAGATTTTGGCATCCATGTGTTCGATTGCCTCGGCCTTAATTTCGACGCTTACGTTGACGAGGACCCAACACTAATACGATCCATGGAGCCACCGATAGAGCTGGTTGGAAATTCCAAGAAGCTGAGGGATATGACGGGTTGGGAAACAAAGTTCAGCTTACAAGAGTTAGCCCGTGATATGGTGGAAGCAGAACTGGCCAGAATGCCTGCCAACAACCCATAGCATACATGCTGATATGTTTTGTCCTGTAAAATGAGCAGAGAAAAGTGGAGCACACTTACTCGTGATGTAGCGGCTGATATGCTGGCCGCCTATTTACTATACATTCGAGCCCTAGCTGTACGCATTAGGAAGGCCAGCCTAGACCAATATGTTGGCGACACATCCCACACATACTTTAAGTTCACTCCTGGATTCCTCACCAGCCCACTATGTGAACGAAGAAAGAGGACCGGCCCGGCCCCGCAGTCACAAAGGAAGCAACCTGAGGGCTGCCTCGGTAATCGCGAACGATGCAAACCGGTCATTACTAGGGCTAGCGCAGCAACTTCTCAGCAGTCCTTCGACGCTCAAAGTCAACGACATTCCCATGTTTCCCATGTCGATCCGCGAGGTGCCACCTATGATCTACACGAATGGTTAATGTCCACCCATGGCTGAGAACCATCGCAGCCTGGTGGCCTGGTGCTTTTACGACTGGGCCAACTCCGCCTTCCCGACGGTTCTGACCACCTTCGTATTCGCCGCCTACTTTACCAAAGGCGTGGCTGCCGATGAGGTAAGTGGCACCAGCCAATGGGGTGTCGCCATGAGCCTGTCGGCGCTTGCCGTCGCCGTATTTGGCCCAGTTCTAGGTGCTATCGCCGACAATACGGGTTGGCGCAAGCCATGGCTGGCGCTATTCACGCTGATTGCTGCCCTGGGTGCTACGATGCTGTGGACAGTAGAGCCAAACACAGCGTTCATTGTCCACGCCTTGTTTTGGATAGCACTCGCTAACTTCGCCTTTGAGATGGGCATGGTATTTTACAACGCCATGTTGCCCAACCTAGCACCTAAGGAAAAAATCGGCCGCTGGTCTGGCTGGGGATGGGGACTTGGCTACATGGGCGGCTTAACATGTCTGGGGATCACTCTGGTCGCTTTCGTGCAAGCTGATATTCCTTTATTCGGATTGGATAAGTCCAAGGCGGAAGAATTGCGGGCTACAGGCCCCTTTGTCGCGGTCTGGATGGTGGTATTTGCCTTCCCACTTTTTTTATTTACCCCAGATAGTACCGCGACAGGAAAGCCCGTCGGCGCGGCAATTCGAGATGGTCTGACCGCTCTCTGGCAAACTTTCTATCAACTTCGTGAATATAAGGACGTAATACGGTTCCTATTAGCACGCATGTTTTATACAGATGGACTTAATACGTTATTTGCTTTCGGTGGTATTTATGCCGCGGGCACGTTCGGACTGACCTTTGAGGAACTTATCATCTTTGGCATCGCCATGAACGTAACAGCCGGACTGGGTGCCGTAGCTTTCGCCTGGTTGGACGACGAGGTAGGGCCAAAGCTCGTAATCCTAATCTCCATAGCCGGCTTGTCGCTGCTGGGTGGTGCATTGCTCATAATAGAAAACCAGAATTTATTCTGGGTCTTCGGCCTGCCATTAGGATTGTTTGTGGGACCAGCTCAGTCAGCTAGCCGTTCGATGATGGCGCGCATGACACCTGAGACCATGCGGACGAAGTTTTTTGGTCTCTATGCCCTTTCAGGCAAAGCCACCGCGTTCCTTGGCCCCGCCTTCCTGGCCTGGACGACTCTCACTTTTGATAGCCAACGCGCAGGGATGGCCACAATACTCATTTTTTTTGGTCTTGGCTTTACTTTGTTGGTGAAGGTTCCCAGCGCTAAGTATTGATCTCATCAAAAACAGAGGCCATAGTCCGGCGATGACATTTCCAAACCGAAGATTCGACAAAATATCTTTGTATGCGGAGGCTTACTTTGAGCAGCTGTTGGCCGCAGGCAAAAACATTGATGGTCCATCAATGGATGCTGCGGGGAATATGCTTCAGAATGCATATGACCGAAATGCAACAGTCTACGTCTGTGGTAATGGCGGCTCCGCGTCGATCTCTAACCATCTTGTATGTGACCACATGAAAGGTGTCCAAACGGATACAAAAATACGTCCACGCGTCATCTCCCTGTCATCTAACATTGAACTCATTACCGCCATAGCTAATGACATTTCTTATGACGATGTGTTTGTTTATCAACTTTCAACCATGGCCCAATCCGGTGATGTATTATTAACCATTTCATCATCGGGAAATTCTGAAAATATTGTTCGTGCCGTAAAATGGGCAAATATCAACAACTGTTCAGTGATCTCAATGACAGGTTTCGATGGAGGCCGTTCATTGGAATTGGCGGACATTAATCTGCATGTCCAATCAGATAATTACGGCATTGTTGAGGATACACACCAAAGCCTGATGCATATCCTAGCGCAGTACTTGCGCATGGAAAGCATGGATTCCAATTTGCTAGCTTCAAGGAAGTTCTGATGGCACATATCACCACAGTCGGAGAACTTCGAAAAGTTTACCGCAGTCCAAAGGGACGAGCGCTTTCCAAACAATTGAATCCCCTTGAAAAACATTCACGGCGATTTATCGAACTTTCCCCGTTTCTTGTTCTGTCAAGTGTTGGAGCCAACGGATTAGGCGATACCACACCACGAGGGGAAAAGCTGGATTTGTTCAAATTATAGATGAGCGAATCATTGTCATTCCAGATCGCCCTGGAAACAACCGCCTTGATACCTTGACCAACATTCTGACTAACCCAGGCATTGGCGCCATCTTTTTTATTCCTGGCGTTAATGAAACGTTACGTGTCAATGGATATGCCTAAATTCGCACAGATGCTGAATTATTGAAACGCTTCGCGGTTCATGGGAAACCGCCACTATCGTGCTTATTATTCGGATCGATGAGGTCTATCTACATTGTGCTAAGGCGATCATGCGCTCCAGTCTCTGGTCATCTTCGGACCGAGCCAAAGAGCGGCCAATTACAACTCATAGCGCAGATGATTAAAGATTAGTCTGGAGACGACTTTCCACTAGAGTCCGATGAGGATATGCAGTCCAGGTACGCAAAAGTCCTTTACCAAACGCCACCTTCTAATTGGAAAGCCGGACATTGCCCGGCTGCCATGAGGCGGCCTAATTTCCATTTCGACTAATGTCGAAAATGACGCATGCCTGTGAAGACCATAGCTAACCCCTGCTCATCGGCAGCAGTAATAACTTCGTCATCCATAACTGAGCCACCCGGCTGGATGACTGCTGTGATACCTGCCTCAGCCGCAGCTAACAAACCATCAGCAAACGGAAAAAATGCATCTGATGCCACAACCGAGCCTTTCGCCCAACTCACAGGATCGTTGGAAAGCCGTGCTCCATCCTCTGCCTTCCAAGCAGCAATCCTGGCTGCATTCACGCGACTCATTTGACCAGCCCCAACACCAACCGTCATTCCATCCTTACAATAAACGATAGCATTTGATTTGACGTGCTTGCTGACCGTAAAAGCAAATTTCAGATCAGCTATTTCTTGGTCAGTGGGCGCGCGTTTCGTGACCACTTTCATATTCTCAAGAATTCTATGATCTCTACTTTGAAGCAGATATCCGCCTGTCAATGACCTAACTGTCATTCCCGGGTTTCCCGCATCAGGCATAGCACCCGTTTCCAACACACGAAGGTTTTTCTTCGCCGCTAAAACAGCGGCAGCCTCCGGGGCTACTCCCGGCGCAATAATCACCTCGGCAAACAATTCAACGACCTCCTTTGCAGTCGCTTCATCAAGCGTGCGATTGAACGCGATTATCCCACCAAAGGCACTTTCCTTATCACAGCTAAGCGCACGATTATAAGCAGTAACTAAGTCACCCGCGACTGCAACCCCGCAAGGGTTGGCGTGCTTGACGATGACGCAAGCTGATTGATCCTCGAATTCGGCTGCCAGCTCAAAGGCCGCGTCCGTGTCATTTAGGTTGTTAAAGCTTAGTTCCTTGCCTTGCAACTGCACTGCCGTAGCAACGCCGGGACGATTTTCTCCGCCAACATAAAACGCGGCTTCCTGATGCGGGTTTTCTCCATACCGCAAGGTTTGCTTAAGCTCGCCGGCCATCACAGTCCGCAATGGAAAGGTTTCACCCAACTGGTTCGCAAACCAAGTTGCAATAGCCGCGTCGTATGATGCCGTTCGCGCATAGGCTTTAGCTGCCAACTGAGCGCGAAATTCCTCAGTAGTCACCAAGTTATTCTTTTCTAATTCTTCTTGGACGCGAGGATAATCCGAGGGATCGACCACCACTGTAACAAAGGCGTGGTTTTTAGCGGCTGCTCGGATAAGGGCCGGGCCACCAATATCAATATTTTCGAT
>DFRF01000062.1 GCA_002378125.1 Rhodospirillaceae bacterium UBA3470
AGCTACGGTCCAGGCTGAACGCTGCACTAGCGTAATCCAGGAAGACGGCTCAGAATACATCGTCAACACCTGCAGTGCCTGCCGCAAGGTCAATATCCGCCGCAAACGGCGCGGCATAGCGATGCCGGTCATGCGGACTTACAATATACAACCTCGATCAAAATTTCCTACCTCCTTTAAGGGTATAGGTCGGTCACGGATAACTAGCGAAATTCTCTGCGAAGGCGGCCAAGGCGCAGGCATCAACATCATGAAGCCGAAAGCTCGACAGACCACGCAAAAAAAATGTGTAGCACTTAAAACCTCTGTCACTGGCGTCGTGATCTTAGTCAACAGCTGCAATAGCTGTCGCGGCGTCGCGGTAGAACGTTACGCCACTAACGGCAAGTCAATGGGCCGCCAAGCCTATAAAATAAAGCCACTCTCCGTCATTCAAGTTCAATCTAAAGGCTCAGCCCAAGTGGGCTATCTGGCCGACGTCCCCTGCCCGTCTTAGGCTGGGTCGACATACCGGCGGTTCATATTATGTAAGCGTCGCAAATCTGATTGATTAGATAAAAGCATCCACTTTCCTAGAGTTTCGAAAGAACGATTTAATACGTTAATCTGCCTCGCCAACGGCCAGTAAGTCGAAGACGAGGCAAAACAATAGCTATGACAATTTACCACCAAGCCACATTGCTAAGACGTGTTAATTATCAGCTTCAAAGCTGACTAAAACCGGCAACTCGCACCGAGTGGCATTATCGCATTCGCAGTTTTGGATCCAACAAATCGCGAAGGGCATCGCCAAAGATGTTGAAGCCGAATACGGCGAGGCTAATGGCAACACCGGGCCAAATCGCTAGCCACGGGGCGCTCTCGGCAAACTCCTCGGCCCCCCCCTGCAGCATCAAGCCCCACGACGGGGTCGGCTCCTGCAGGCCCAAGCCTAAGTAGCTTAGCGACGCTTCCAATAAGATCGCATCACCGATATAGAATGTCAGGATGATTAGGTAGGGTGCCATGACGTTGGGCACCATATGCCGAAGCACTATGCGCGCATCGCTGAAGGCCATGGCCCGGGCCGCGTCCACATAGGGAATCTCTCGAATAGCCAGGGCATTCGAACGCACCACCCGCGCACATAGTGATATTTTGACAATCACGATGGCCAAGATCACGTTCTGGAGCCCCGTACCCAGCATGGCAACAATGGCGAGCGCCAGGATCACCAAGGGGAAGGCCAACATCACATCGATGACCCGTTGCACGCAAAGATCAAACCAGCCACCGTAATAAGCGCTGGTAACACCCAGAATGAGGCCGATGGTGGCCCCCAGGAAGCCCGCTGTCACGCCAACGAACAATGCCGTACGCGCCCCGTAGGCTAGTCGCGACCAGATGTCACGGCCAAACTGATCCGTGCCGAGAATGTACTCGCTGCCCGGCGCGATGAACATGTGGTCAAAATTGGCGGTTTCTGGATCGTAGAACGAGATGAAATCGGCGAAAACGGCGCAAAAGACCAGCAAGATAATGGTGACAGCGCCAGTGGTCCCCAAGGGCTGGCGGCGAATCAAGCTTATCAAACGCTTGCCGAATGAGTGTTTTTCGACAAGCTGATCAAAATTTTGATCGATGGCGCTATCGCGAACTTCACTCATGGGTGCTCCCCTATTGTTTATTTTTTGCGATGGTGATTGAGCGTCAGCTTGCATACAAGCGAACTCACATCCAGTCCTGAAATTAATTTAGGATGGAACACTGGGTAAGGCTCCTACTGCCCGACGAATCTACACTATTCTACAAATGCCGGCACCTTATCGTCGCGGTCACGCCTGGCTCGCGGTTTGCCCTTCTTGCGTTTAGCCAGAAGTTTGGTGCCTTTCGGATAATCGAAAACGGGTTTCCCGTTTTTGATCTTAACGACCACGACGCCGCCCTTGGCTAATTTGCCAAACAAAAGCTCTTCGGCCAGCGGCTTCTTAATGTGTTCCTGGATAACCCGACCCAGCGGGCGGGCACCGAATTTCTGATCGTATCCCCTATTGGCCAACCATTCACGCGCGCTTTCGGTCAGTTCGATCATCACGTTGCGGTCGTTCAACTGGAATTCCAGTTCCATTACGAACTTGTCAACAACCTTGGACACCACTTCCGGAGACAGCGCCGCGAACCCAATGACCGAGTCGAGACGGTTGCGGAATTCCGGCGTGAACAGCTTCTCAATCGCTTCGGCGTCGTCGCCGATGCGCTGTTCGCGTTCGAAGCCGATGGGCGGCTTGGCCATATCGGCGGCGCCCGCGTTGGTGGTCATAATCAGGATGACATTACGGAAGTCGACGCTCTTGCCGTTATGGTCAGTGAGCTTGCCGTGGTCCATAACCTGGAGCAGGATATTGAAAAGGTCCGGGTGCGCCTTTTCGATCTCATCTAACAGCAACACCGAATGGGGCTGGTGATCGACGGCATCGGTTAACAGACCGCCCTGGTCGAAACCTACGTAGCCTGGCGGCGCACCGATAAGCCTCGAGATGGAATGGCGTTCCATGTACTCGGACATGTCGAAGCGGACCAACTCCACGCCCATAATGTGGGCGAGCTGACGGGCCACCTCAGTCTTACCCACGCCCGTGGGCCCAGAGAACAGGTACGACCCAACCGGCTTTTCTGGCTCGCGCAGACCGGCCCGAGCCAGCTTGATAGCGCTGGCTATCGCTTCGATGGCACTATCCTGACCGAACACGACGGTCTTCAGATCGCGTTCCAGGTTAGCAAGTGCCTTCCGATCGTCGGTGGAGACAGATTTCGGGGGGATGCGGGCGATCATAGCGACTACCTGCTCCACATCCTTCACTGTGACCGTCTTCTTGCGTTTGCTTTCCGGCACCAGCATGCGTGAGGCGCCAACCTCGTCGATAACGTCCAACGCCTTGTCGGGGAGCTTGCGGTCATTGATGTACCGCGCTGCCAGCTCCACGGCGGTCTTCAAGGCTTCCGCTGTGTAGCGGACGTGATGGTGCTCCTCAAAGTAGGGTTTCAGACCCTTTAAAATCTTAATGGTGTCCTCGATGGAGGGTTCGTAAACATCGATTTTCTGGAAACGGCGCACCAAGGCTCGATCCTTTTCGAAGTAATTACGGTATTCCTTGTAGGTGGTGGAGCCCATACACTTCAGTGTGCCGCCTTGAAGCGCGGGCTTGAGGATATTCGACGCGTCCATGGATCCGCCAGACGTCGCTCCTGCACCGATCACCGTGTGAATCTCGTCGATGAACAGGACCGCACCTTCGGTGTTTTCCAGTTCGACCATGACCGCCTTCAGACGTTCCTCGAAATCACCCCGATAGCGGGTGCCGGCCAACAACGCGCCCATGTCGAGAGCAAAGATAGTGCATTTCTCCAGAACCTCAGGCACCTCGCCGTCAATGATACGCTTCGCTAGGCCTTCCGCGATAGCCGTTTTCCCGACGCCCGGGTCGCCCACGTAGAGCGGATTATTCTTGTTTCGCCGGCAAAGGACCTGGATGGTACGATCAATCTCTTCCGTGCGGCCAATCAACGGGTCGATGCGACCCTCGTCGGCCTTACGGTTGAGATTGACGCAATAGGCGTCCAGGGCTTCCTGGCCCTTCTCCACGACCTTTTCCCCGGCCGCCTCTTCGTCGGCGCCGAAGACAACACGGCTTTCGAACTGGCCCGGTACCTTGGCTATGCCGTGGGAGATATAGTTGACTGCATCGAGGCGTGACATGTCCTGCATTTGCAGGAAGTAGACCGCGTGCGACTCGCGCTCGGAGAATAGGGCCACTAAAACGTTCGCGCCGGTCACCTCTTCACGACCCGACGATTGCACGTGGATCACGGCGCGCTGGATGACCCGCTGGAAACCCGCCGTGGGCTTCGGATCGCCGCTCTCCTCGGTGCGCATATCATCTAGATCCTGGTCCACGAACTCTAATAATTCCGCCACCAGGCGCTCCAAGTCGACGCCGCAGGCCTTCATAACGGCGACCCCATCCTGATCGTCCGTGAGGGACAGAAGCAGATGTTCTAAGGTCGCATATTCGTGACTACGCTCGGTGGCATGGGCCAAGGCACGATGCAGGGTTTGTTCAAGGTTTCGCGACAGCATGCTTATTTGTCTCCGTCATCGTCACCATCTTTTTCGATGGTGCACTGAAGGGGGTGTTGGTTCTCGCGGGCCAGATCCATCACCTGGTTGACTTTCGTTTCGGCCACTTCGTAAGTGTAAACGCCACAAACTCCGACGCCGCGTTGATGCACATGCAACATAATCTGCCTAGCCCGTTCGTCGGGCATGGAGAAAAAGCGCTGCAGTACATAGACAACGAACTCCATAGGCGTGTAGTCGTCATTCAGCATCAGCACCTTGTACATGGACGGCTTCTTGGTCTGCGTCCGCGTTTTAAGGGCAAGTCCCGTTTCCCCGTCATCGTCGATGAGGACCGGCGTGTTCGGTGGGTTATTCAGTTCAGTCATGTCATCCCATTAGCTTCCGGGGAAGGTCCGCTGACGCGATAGTAGAATGTCTCCTACCTCCCCAATAATATGGGATGTTTGGCCGGTGGTGAAAGACCTGAAAACAAGAAATTAATCTTCCCGATCGCACCCAACAGCTTGTTCCATGGCTGCCCGAGGAGTAGCGTATCGCGCTTGAGACGATTTCCAGAGACCCCGTCCATGCCTTTCAATACCCTCACCTATCTCTCTCGACAGGATATGGATAAACTGGGCCTCACGTCCCTGGATATGGTCGACGCCATCCAGGCCATGTGCGAGAGCCGCGAGGCCGGCCGGGTTCAGGCCGCCCCAAAAAGCTCTATAAAGCCCGACGATAACCGTTTCTTCATGTCCACCCTGGCCTCTGCAGACCCGCCAGGCTACATGGCCGTGAAGTCGCTTGGCCTCAGCAAAAACAACTCGGAACACGGCCTGGAATCGATAGGATCGTTGATCACGCTGTTCGACGCAGCCACCGGGCATCCCGTGGCGGTCATGGACGGCGACTGGATTACCGGGCAACGCACGGCGGCCCTTAGCGCACTCGCCGCCAGGTTCATGGCCAATCCCCACTCTAAGGTTATCTCCTTCATCGGTTGCGGCGTGCAGGCGCGCAGCCACCTGGATATTTTCGCCGATCTGTACCCACTTACAGAGATTCGTGCTTTGGGTCGTGGTCAGAAGAATCGCGATGCCCTTCTGGCACGGGCGACTGCGCGCGGTCTGGGCGCCAGAGCCGCCGCCGACAGCAGAGCGGCAATTGCCGATGCAGACCTGGTCATCACCACAGTGCCCGACTACCCGGACATAAAGCCCTTCTTAGATGCTCGCGATTTGAAGCCCGGCGCCTTTGTTGCGATGGTTGACCTTGCCCGGACCTGGTTACCCAATAGCCTGGGTGCCATCCGCCGCATCATCATCGATGACCAGGCCCAGGAAGCAACCATGTCGAAGCCCATGATCAACCCGGCCAAGGTGACTGGCGATTTGCAGGGCCTAGTGTCTGGTCGCGTCACCAGCCCAACCCTTAAAAAGGACTGCACAGCCTTCGTTTTTCGCGGCATGGCAATCGGCGATCTCGCACTCGCCAGTCTCGCCTTCGACGCCGCACGCACCAAGGGCTTGGGATGCGAATTACCGCGCTAGGCGCCCTTCAGCGCCCGGGCAAGTCTACGGTCGCAGGAACGAACAACTCCCTCACATCCAGGCGCCTTGGCGCTAGGTGCTGTTCATAGGAATATCGGCATAGTGCCTCCAGGTCGGCGACGTTCTCCGCCACGCCATAGGGCCAATAGTCGTTCCCCATAAGAGCACGAGTGGCCTCCCATTCAGCGGTCACCCAAGGCAGGTGAAGCCGGTTCGCCGAGGCGGTCGCCGTTTCCTCGAGGCGGTCCATGGCGATCCGCCGGGCAGCTACAAACGCCTTGAACACGTCAACGGCCAATTCGGGATTTGCTTCCAACAGCCGACGACGAATGCCGATCACATGCATGATCGGGAACAGACCAGCACGTTGAAAATAGGCCCGCTCTTCCGCCGCCGGATCGGCGAACAGGCGACGAATCCGCGAATCACCGTCCGTGAAGGCCTGCGGGGTCATAGGTGAGATCATGGCATCCAGCACGCCAGCCAACATGAGATCGTTCAAGGTCTCGGCGTCATCGATAGGCCGCACATCCATATCGTCCGGCAAAACCAACGGCAGGCGCTCCTTGCGTCCAGCTTTGTTTGTGCCACCAGTGCGCGTCTTGAAGGTGCGGCAATCGACCCCGTAGTCGTCCTGCAGAATGCCCCGGGCCCAGAGCGCCATGGTCATCTGATATTCGGGGACGCCGATCACCCGGCCCTCCAGGTCCTTTGGCGAGGAGATGCCCGCATCGGCACGCACATAGAACCCGCCATGCCGAAAGGCCCGCGAAACGAATACTGGGATGGCCGCGTATTCGCATTGCCCCTGAGCCACCTGCATGACGTAGCTACTGGCCGACAGCTCACAAATATCGAAGGAGGCTTCGGTGAAGGCTCGGCCGAAGATTTCCGTAGGATACATGACGTTGGGCTGAAGTTGAACCCCGTCGATGGCAACCCGCCCGTCTATCAGCGGTTCACAGCGGTCATAATTCCAACAGGCAAGGCTGAGGATTTGCATCTTCGTATCGAACTCCTGATTCTAATGCGGACATTGAACCAGCCGTAGCAACGAAGCAACCAGCCTCCGTAATCCAAACATGCCATGACTTAACGTTACGGCTTAAGTTCTTATTAATCCCAGGAGGATATATAGCAGGTACGAGCACGTGAGACCCGCGCCGTTGCCGCGCCATTCATCCCCAGAGCACGTGAGACTGTCTCCCACAATTTTCACAAAAACGCTGCCAGTGGGGGAAGCACAACAGGGCAATAGAGCCCGCCCTCCATCGTCTTGGGGAGGGGAATAACCGATTAGGCGACAAGCTGCTTAGTGATTTTCTCCGCCGCCGCGTCCACCTGTTTGCCGATGCGGGCGAAGAAATCATCGGCGAACCTAACCGAGAGATTCGACATCTTCTGGAACTCAACGAGTAAGTCATCGTAGTTGGCTTTCACCATAGCGTCCTGAGGAGAGAAAAGTTCTTCCGGGGTCTTGCAGGTGAAAAATCTCTTGGTGGCTTCCGCCTTCTTCTACAAGGAGAATGTAGTGATGCCGAAGAATTGCGTATTCAGTTCCTGCAGTCCCTTCATTAAGATTACATTGGCAGTGACTACGGCGTCGATGCTTTCCTTACCGAACCCGACCACGCCTTGGTAACTCTTCAACACATCAGTATCGGCCTTCGCGGCGGCGTTGACCTGCTCCTTGCTCATGGCGATGGCCTTGTCGACGCCTTTGGTCGCGGTGTCAGCGCTTGCCTTGACAACAATTTCCTTGCCAGCTGCAACCGCGGTTTCAATGGTTTCAGTCGGTTCCATTACTGCGAGTTTCGCCGGCTTCGCGACACGGGTGGTCTTCTTGCCGGTCATCATAATCTCCATGGTTATCTGGGTACAGGCTCATACAGGGCTTTTGTAGATTAGTGCTAGCCACCCACATTGCTGCATCTCAATATAATCGGCGCCGTAATCCCACATTTAACCTTGGTAAACAGATATTTTGTTGCACTGCATAAATATTTATATCCTTTTATCCTAAATACGTTTGACATTTAACAATTTTCGAAAACGGAATTCGTTAAAATGCTGCACTGCTATATTTTTAACTCATTCAGCACTACTCTCGCGTGCCGTGCCCCTATTCAACACGATTTTGGGAAATTAACCCTTTTTTATTAGGATTCCAGTAGAAGCAATTGATCCGACTGCAAAAGTTATTAATAGGTGAGGGCGTTTTCGTGATTAAATCTCGACGTGATACGTATGGTGCCGCAATATAAAGGGCGCTATGATGGGGGCATGATGGGCATTCTGGTTAATAGCCGGGCATTTCGGCGCATTTTTGACCCTCGCGGTATCTCCCGCACCGGCTTTGCAACTCTGCTTCTGATCTTATTAATCGTCACTGCCACCCACAACGCCAACGCCAAATACGCGTCCATCGTCGTCAATGCGAAGACTGGCGAAATTGTCCATGGCACAAATGTGGACACACGGAACTACCCGGCATCGCTGACCAAGATGATGACCCTATTCATGGTGTTCGAAGCCTTGGATGCCAAGAAATGGACCCTGCGCTCGCGCCTGAAAGTATCGCGTCGCGCCGCCCAGCAGCCCGCATCCAAGTTGGGCCTGCGCGCGGGTCAGACCATCCGTGTTGAAGATGCCGTCTTGGCCCTGGTGACCAAATCCGCCAACGACGTGGCTGTTGTAGTGGCCGAGAACATGCACAAGACGGAACGGAATTTCGCTCTAGCCGCTACCGCTTTAGCTCGTCAGATTGGCATGAACCGGACCACGTTCCGCAATGCCTCGGGTTTACCGCACCGCGGTCAATTGAGTACAGCGCGGGACATGGCGCGCCTAGCCCAGGTCCTAATCCATCGGCATGGCAAGTTTTACCACTACTTTGCGCGCACGCATTTTAACTACGCTGGGCGAAAGCACAGTAACCATAACAAGCTGCTTATCTCCTATGAAGGCGCCGATGGCATCAAAACCGGCTACATCCGTTCGTCGGGTTTCAACCTTGCCGCCTCGGCGAAGCGCCGGGACACGCGAATCATCGGCGTGATTTTTGGAGGTAACAGCTCCAAACACCGCAACAATCTTATGACCCGGCTACTGAACAAGGGGTTCCGCATCATCGACGGCACTGCCGAGCCACAAATCGCGAAGGCGAAACCAAACCGTAAACCGACGAAGATCGCCAAGGCTAAAAACAAATCATCGAAGACGCGGTGGGGGGTCCAGGTCGGCGCTTACAATCGCTACGCGCAAGCCCGCGAGTCGGCGCATATCGCCATGGATTTGGCCACTAAATACCTCGGCGCTGGCGTGATCCAAATCGTGCCGTTGAAAACGCGACGCGGACGCACTTTGTATAGATCGCGCATTCATGGCATTGGCAAACGCACGGCCTATGCAGCGTGTCGCATTTTAAAGCGGAAGAACCGCCCCTGCATGGAATTGCGCATAAAGGACGGCGTGGAATTCGCCTCTGCGGATCCCTATTAATCTCCTTACCGCTCCCCAAATTCTAGAATACGGGCGGCTCGATTCCGCTCTTCCGGAGTTGCGCCGCAAGGGTCTTCTTGAGTCGCGCCAGGCCAGCCTTATCCTTAGATTCGCACCGCGCCACTAAAACAGCTTGTGTGTTGGAGGCCCGTAAAAGCCACCAGCCATCGGCGTTTTCTACGCGCACCCCATCAATATCGTTGACCATATAGTCGTGTCCACCCCGCAACCTTTCTTGGACTTCGTCGATGACCTCGAACTTGCGATCCTCGGCGCAGTCGAAGCGGATTTCCGGTGTATTGACGTATGCTGGTAGAGAATCTCGAATTTCCGCCAGGCTTTCCGTGCCGTCGTGCAGGATTGATAACAAGCGTAAGGCCGAATAGACGGCGTCGTCATAGCCATAGTAGCGGTGGTTGAAGAAGATATGCGCGCTCATCTCCCCGGCCAGTGGCGCACCGGTCTCCGCCAGCTTAGTTTTCAAGTGCGAATGTCCAGTCATCCACAGCAAAGGGTTCCCGCCAAGGCGCATGATCTCGTCCTGAAACAATTGGCTGGCCTTAATGTCGCAAATGATGGTGGCACCTGGGATATCGGCCAAGACGGGACGGGCCAAGATCACCAGTATCTGATCCCCCCAAAGAACGCGCCCCTGACCGTCAATGACACCAATCCGATCGCCGTCGCCATCAAACGCCAAACCAAGATCACAGCCATTTTCCGCAACGGCTGCCTTCAACTGATCCAGATTGGACTCCACCGTGGGGTCCGGATGGTGATTAGGAAACCGGCCGTCGATATCACCGTTGATGATCGTATGCCGGCCCGGCAGCCGCGCTACTAGTGCCGTCACCACCTCTCCGGCAGCGCCATTTCCTGGATCCCAGGCCACGCTCAAATCCTTGTCGCCCGCAAAACCTTGCATCAGGCGATCCACATAGGCATCGAATACCGATGCGTTGACGATTTCGCCATTACCCTCAACGTAGTCACCGGCGCTGACCCGCGCGCCCAGGGCCTGGATGTCGGCACCATAGAAGGCCCGGCCGAGCATGGTCATCTTGATCCCGTTGTAGTCAGGCGGGTTGTGTGACCCAGTAACCATGACCGCCGCATCCGTCCCAAGGTAATGGTCCGCAAAATAACACATGGGGCTGGGCCCACATCCGGCTCGAAGGACGCGGACCCCGGCCTGCGCAAGGCCCTCGATCACCGCCGCTTCCAGAGTCGGCGAACTTAGACGCCCGTCGTAGCCGACGGCAACGCTTTGACCGCCTTCGGCGCGGAGCTGCGAACCGAAGGCCTGGCCGATGGCGCGGAACTGAGTCTCACCGATGTTTTCGCCGATGATACCGCGGATGTCATATTCACGGAGGATCGTAGGATCGAGTCGCGTCGCCAGGGTCATGACGCATCCACTCTGGCGCGCCCCACAGACACGTAGGTAAAACCAGCTGAGGCCATTTCTTCGGGATCATAGATATTGCGAAGATCGATCATCACCGGGGCTTTCAGAAGGCTCCTAGCACGCTCCAGGTCAAGGGCCCGAAACTGGTTCCATTCGGTGATGATGCTGACCGCGTCGGCGCCGCCCATGGTTTCGTAGGCGTCCGCACACCAGATTACATTCGCCATCATGGTTTCCGCTTCCTCCATGCCTTCCGGATCATAGGCCCGGATGGTGGCGCCCGCGCCTTGCAGACTGGCAACGATGTCCAAACTAGGCGAATCGCGCATATCATCTGTGTTCGGCTTAAATGTTACGCCCAGGATGGCGATGGTCTTGCCGTCGACGCCGCCGCAGGTTTCGATGATCTTGTCAGCCATCCGCGACTTGCGCTTGGTATTGATGTCGACAACCGTCTCCACAATTCGCAAGGGCCGTTCCACATCAGCCCCTGTTTTGACCAGGGCCAGCGTATCTTTCGGGAAGCACGAGCCGCCGTAACCCGGTCCCGCATGCAGGAACTTGCGGCCAATACGACCGTCCAGACCGATCCCCCGAGCTACATCCTGGACGTCGGCGCCGACCACTTCACAGAGATCGGCGATCTCGTTAATGAAGGTAATCTTTGTCGCTAGGAAGGTGTTCGCGGCGTACTTGATCAGCTCCGACGTCTGGCGTGAGGTGAACACGATGGGAGTTTCTGTCAGGTAGAGGGGGCGATAGAGGCTTCGCATCACGTTTTGGGCCCGTTCGCTCTTGGTGCCAATGACGACGCGGTCGGGACGCATGAAGTCTTCAATGGCGGAGCCTTCCCGCAGAAACTCCGGATTAGATACCACGTCCACTTCGGCGTCGGGCTGCGCTTTGGCAATGATCTCCTCCACCTCTCGGCCGGTCCCCACAGGGACGGTTGACTTGGTCACCACCACCGTATAGCCGTCAACGGCTTCGGCGATCTCCTTGGCGGCGACGAAGACATAGGATAGGTCAGCGTGTCCATCGCCGCGCCGGCTAGGAGTGCCGACGGCGATGAACACCGCATCAGCGTTTTTTACGGCGTCCGGGAGATTCGTGGTGAATGACAGGCGACCCGCCTCAACGTTCTTCGCTACTAGATCTTCTAGACCCGGCTCGTAGATCGGCATTTTGCCGGCTTCCAAATTGGCAATCTTGGAAACATCCTTGTCGACACAGACCACGTCGACCCCAAATTCGGAAAAACAGGCACCAGAAACCAAACCTACATATCCAGTGCCGATCATCGCAACGCGCATTGACGGAAGTCTCCTTAGATAAAGGGAAAGCGGACTACAGGATCGATTGAATAATTTCGCGGACGTCGCCGTTCATTTCGTCGCGGGCGATTGCATAGGCGACGTTGGCGGCAACAAAACCGATTTTGGTCCCGCAATCAAACCGCCGGCCATCAAATCGGAGGCCGTGAAACGCCGTATCGCCAATGGTTTTTGCCAAGGCATCCGTGAGCTGGATTTCACCGCTCGTCCCTTCTTCGTGTTTGTCCAGATGGTCGAAAACTTCGGGTTGGAGAATGTAGCGGCCGATGATCGACAAGGTCGACGGCGCCTCTTCCGGGACGGGTTTTTCTATCAAGCCGCGGGCCTTGGCCAGACGGCCATCATCGGACTCCACGTCTAGGATACCGTATTGGTCCGTCTGTTCACGTGGAACATCCTCTACCGCGACCAGATTCCCGCCCGCCTCCTGATAGACATCCATCATCTGTTTAAGACAGCCGGGCGCAGCCAAAATAAGATCATCAGGCAAAACTACGGCGAAGGGCTCACCCGCGATGAACTGGCGCGCGCACCAAACGGCATGTCCAAGGCCACGTGGGCGGCGTTGGCGGGTGTAGGACATACGTCCCGGATCTGGGGTCATGCGCTCTATCACCTCCAACTCGGCGAATTTACCGCGTTCTGACAAAATCGCCTCCAGTTCGTAGGCGTGGTCGAAATGATCCTCCATGAGGTTCTTGCCGCGCCCAGTGACCAGAACGAACTCCTCAATCCCGGCCTCCATGGCCTCTTCAAGAGCGTATTGAATCAACGGCTTGTCGACAATGGGCAGCATTTCCTTAGGCATAACCTTAGTCGCCGGCAGGAAGCGCGTCCCCAGCCCGGCCACCGGAAATACGGCCTTGCGGACGGGTTGAACCATGAGAACCTCTTGATGCGCCACAGCAAACGCGTGAATACTCAGAATGCCCTTATGAATAAGGCAGAGTCTTTGTGCCACAGGCCATCGGGCACCGCAATAAGTCGATTTGTGACGTGCGTGGGCGCAAAATATTATAGCTTCGATGCGTGCCAATCCGGGTCCGGTTCATCCGGCTGGCTACCCAGGCCAGCGGCCCGGATCCCTTGGATCGCGCAAAACTCATCGCGTTCCGATGTGTCGCCACTGACTCCGATCGCGCCAAGAGTATATTGCTCGTCGTCTAACACCAGGACGCCACCCGGTACCGGCACGAAGCGCCCTTCCGATACGTCAGTTAGCGCAGCAATAAATCCCTGGCGGGCCGACAGACGATCACGTAGCAGGCGGCTGGAGGCTCCCATACCAAGCGCACCCCAGGCCTTGCCCATGGCGATCTGCGCCCGAAGTATCCCTGAACCGTCTTCGCGTTTGAAGGCAACAACGTGCCCCCCCGTATCCAAGACAGCCACCGACATAGGTTCCATGTCATGGTCACGCGCTGTCGCAAGGGCGCCGCCTATGATCGCTTCCGCTTGCACGAGGGGTAATGTGGGGCGGGCTTTCCAAAGCTGACGTTCGACCATACTGCAATGTCTCTTCCATAAAAATTCCGCATACCGAGACTACCTTAGGAGACGAATACTGCGTTAAAAAGACCGCTACTTTACATCACTTGAATGTGTTTCAGCCTCTAAGAAGGCAATATTCAGATCCAGTTTTTCGCCTAGCCACAAAGAGTTATCCCGATGATCGGCAACATCGTCATCGGTCTCCGGATGGACCAAAACGGTGAGGCCATTCCGGTTCAGCATGAACCAAGGCACGATTTTCGGAAACTGTTCCGCGGGAAACGCGGCCTGGTACATTGGGATTGGGTGCGGCCCCACGGGCTCATCACGCCATCGGCCTATACGGATATCCGGATTGGCGCTCAAGAATTCGCGCAACGTGGCCGCTTTCGCGCGTTCCCCATCGTCGCGGTAATAGATATGGGCGTGATAGCCATGAATGGTATTAATTTCGACCATCTTGGTCTCCCAACAAAACATCCTTTGCTTGATTGATCTGAGCGGCCAGGAAATCCGAACCGCCATGGTCTGGGTGCATGCCGGCGATCAGGCGCCTGTGCGCGTCCTTTACATCGGCGGCCGTAGCGCTGTCCGAAAGCCCCAAAACCTGCAGCGCCTGAGCCCGGTCCATAACGCCGAAGGGCGTCGGACTCCCGCCTTCCTCGGAGACGCTTTCCTCTCCTTCGCGCCAATCCGGATGGGCACGATCCAGATAAGCCACGACCACACGGCCCGATTCAGGATCATCCCGGTCGCATTGCTGCCACAAGTCGACCAAGTCAGGGACGCCCATGTCATCCAGGTGGCGGCCTTTATAGGGGCCATTGATGACCTCGCCACTCATGGCTCCGGTTTCATGGTCAAGCCACATGCGTAAAAACCGAGTTTCCAGGTCGGACGAGCCACCGGTTCCAGGCGTGCCGGGCCCAGTCCCATAGGCCTGGCGCATGCGGGCGAAAGTTTTTGCCGCCCGAGCCACTGCGCGCAAACGAAAGAACCAGGGTAGCAACGCCGGCAGCGCCGCCAGCTCCCAAGCCAGCCGGCCGCTGATGATGAAGAAAATGACGACAGAGACAACTGTTCCCAAGAGCACCCATTTCAGCACCTTCAACAGTGTCTTGGTGTCCGCCGTCGCGTACCAGCGGCCGGCCAGCAACATACC
>DFRF01000073.1:0-2198 GCA_002378125.1 Rhodospirillaceae bacterium UBA3470
CTATCGGCGACTTCATTCCCGGGGCCGAACCCATGCCGGCCGAGTTGACGGCTGTTGTCGACCAACTCAGGACCATCGGCACCGAGCGAATGGCAGACGTTACCGCCATCCTGGACGCTAAATTCGATGCCGTTACGGCCCGGGCGGGACGGATCGCCCTGATCGGCCTCAGGGGTGCGGGGAAGACCAGCCTGGGCCGTCACCTCTCCATCGCTTTGAACGTGCCCTTCATCGAACTAAACCGCCTAATCGAAGCCGATTACGGCGCCAGCATCGGCGAATTGCTGGGATTGGCCGGCCAGCCGGCGTTCCGCCGCCACGAACGGCGATGCCTAGACCAGGCTATCGCCGCCTACGATCACGCAGTGATCGCGACGGGCGGCGGCATTGTCACCGAACCAGACACCTTCGCGGCCCTACTGCGCAACTGCCATTGTATCTGGCTGCAAGCAACGCCCGAAGAGCACATGAGCCGGGTGGTCGCGCAGGGAGACATGCGGCCCATGTTGAAAAACCGCGAGGCCATGGCGGACCTGAAGTCCATCCTGGAGGCACGAACACCATTGTACGAGCGCGCCGCCACCGTCTTCGACACAAGCGATCTGGACGAGGACGAGGCGGCCAACAAGCTTGCGGCGGTCGCGCGCGGTGTCCTCGGTTGACTCCTTTTTCGAAATATGAATTATAGTGCATCGTCTGGACAAAGGCCTATTGATGACCGATCCCATTTTGTATGACCGGCATCCCGACACCTATCGCCATTGGTCGTTCAAGGTTGCGGGCCCCGTAGCGACGCTCACCCTCACCATCGACGAGGGGGGTGGTTTGGTGCCCGGCTACAAACTGAAGCTTAACTCCTACGATTTGGGCGTAGACATGGAACTCCATGACGCCTTGCAACGCATCCGTTTCGAACACCCCGCGGTGAAATCAGTGATCATCACAAGCGGCCTGCCACGCATGTTTTGCGCCGGCGCGAACATCTACATGCTAGGCCAGTCAGACTATGGCTGGAAGGTCAACTTTTGTAAGTTCACCAACGAGACACGCAACGGCATTGAAGACACAAGCCGGCATTCTGGAACAACTTACATCGCCGCCTTAAACGGCACCACGGCCGGTGGCGGCTATGAGCTAGCCCTCGCCTGCGACGAGATTTGGTTGGTCGACGACCGTTCCAGCGCCGTTAGCCTTCCTGAAGTCCCGTTGTTAGGCGTCTTGCCCGGTACGGGCGGTCTGACCCGCGTCGTAGACAAACGGAGAGTCCGCCGCGACCTGGCGGACGTTTTTTGCACCAGCGAAGAAGGTGTGCGCGGTAAGCGCGCCAAGGAATGGGGCTTAGTTGATGAACTGGCACCGACGCAAGAGTTCATGGACCGGGTCCAGGCCCGCGCCGCCGACCTGGCGGGTGACGACACCGGTACTGAGGGAATTCCGCTCACCGCCTTGAACCGGGTCATCGATGACAGCGGCTATCACTACACTTGGGTAAATACCACCGTGGACCGAGCCAATAGGACCGCGACGATCACTATTAAGGCGCCGTCGGATACACCGTCACTCAAGGTAGACAAAATCCTCGCCGAAGGCATGGATTTCTGGCCGCTGGCCATGGCACGGGAGTTGGACGACGCAATCCTCATGCTGCGAACAAACGAGCACGAAGCCGGCGTCATCCTACTCAAAACCAAAGGCGACGGAGATGCTGTACTGGCCGTCGATGCGGCCATGGCCGCGAATGCTGATCACTGGTTCCTGCGGGAAACCATCGGCATGATTCGCCGTACTATCGCGCGACTAGACGTTTCGTCGCGTAGCATGTTTGCGATCATCGACGAAGGATCGTGTTTCGCGGGCTCCCTATTCGAACTGGCCCTGGCCGCAGACCGGAGCTACATGCTCGACATCCCGAAAGAAGAGGGAACGCCGCCCGGTATTGCTCTTTCCGACATGAACTTTGGTCCCCTCGAGATGGCCAACGGCAAAAGCCGGCTAGCCGTCCGCTTTAACAACGACACAGACAAGCTCTCAGCTCTGGAAGCGGATACCGGCACAGTCTACGCACCCCCAGAGGCAGAGGATGAAGGTCTCATCACTTTCGCCCCGGACGACATCGATTGGGACGACGAGATTCGTGTCGCCGTTGAAGAACGCACTAGCTTGTCTCCAGATGCGCTTACGGGCATGGAGGCAAACCT
>DFRF01000073.1:2536-13580 GCA_002378125.1 Rhodospirillaceae bacterium UBA3470
CGCTTTGCTGGGCCCGAGAATCTAGTCACAAAGGTCTTCGGCCGGTTGACCGCATGGCAGAACTGGATATTCAACCGGCCTAACGCGGTCGGCGAGAACGGGGCCTTGAAACAATTCGGCTCGGGCTCTAAGCCGAATTTCGATTGGAGGAGAGTTTAAGATGGGCATCGACTATACCCAGAAGATTCCGAACAACGTCGATCTCGCCAGCGATCGCCGCCTCCAGCGGGCCCTTGAGCACTGGCAGCCACGCTACCTGGACTGGTGGAACGAGCTTGGCCCGGAAGGATTCCAGGCCAATGACATTTATCTCCGTACTGCCATCAACGTCGGCGCAGACGGTTGGGCACACTTCGACCACGTGAAGATGCCGGACTATCGCTGGGGGATTTTCCTAGCCAAACAGAACACCGAGCGCACCATCGGGTTCGGCGACGAATTCGGCAAGCCCGTCTGGCAAGATGTTCCCGGTGAACATCGTGCGGCGCTGCGCCGTCTGATCGTCACACAAGGGGACACGGAGCCGGCATCCGTCGAACAACAGCGTCTCTTGGGCCTGACCTGCCCGTCTCTCTACGATCTTCGTAACCTGTTCCAAGTCAACGTCGAGGAAGGCCGGCATCTCTGGGCCATGGTTTATCTCCTGCACGCGCATTTCGGCCGGGCCGGGCGCGAGGAGGCAGAAGAACTATTGGACCGCCATTCTGGCGACCCAGATAACCCGCGCATCCTCAGCACCTTCAACGAGCCCATCGACGACTGGCTATCGTTTTTCATGTTCACCTACTTCACGGACCGAGACGGCAAATATCAGTTGAAATGCCTTGCTGAATCCTCGTTCGATCCGATGGCGCGAACATGTCAGTTTATGCTTACCGAAGAAGCCCATCACATGTTCGTCGGCGAGACTGGCATTGGACGCATTGTCGAGCGCACGGTGGACGTCATGAATGAGCTGAAGACAGAAGAACCCGAATCTCTCCGTTCCGCCGGCGTTATGGACCTTGGTTTGCTTCAGCGCTATATCAATTTTTGGTTCTCGTCGTGCCTGGACCTGTTCGGCGCCGACCAATCCTCGAATGCGGCAGGCTACTTCGCTACGGGCATCAAGGGCCGGCCTGACGAAACTAGGTTTGAGGATCATATTTGTCTTGAAACCCGCGAGGTGATTGAGGTCCCCCAAGATGACACCAAAATTACCACCATCGAGGTCCCGACCCGCAATGCCATGAACGAGATCACCCGCAATCTTTTCGTCGCCGACTGCCAGCGCGGCATGGATCGCTGGAACAAGACCATCCTGAACGGTGGCTTCGATATTCTACTGACCCTACCCAGCACCCGTTTTCGCCGCGAAATCGGCAGTTGGGCGAATGTTTCGACCGACCCGACCGGCGACATCATCTCTGCTGAAGAATTCGACAAACGCCAGACCGAGTTCATGCCAACCCAAGAGGACCGGGCTTACGTGAAGAGCCTCATGAAGCCGGTCACTGAACCGGGCAAGATGGCCGGCTGGATCGCCGCCCCGAGACGGGGAATCCATGGCCAACCGTTGGATTTCGAGTATGTTAAGCTACACTGACTGTTTTCTATCTAAGTGATGCCGACCAGTTCACCTCTTCCCGGTCCGAAGGACATAGATGAAAGAGGCATTCGATGTTACGGAACCGGCTCAGACCGTCTGTATGATATCGGCGCTCTATCAGCTCTTAGCCAAAACTGACCTCCACGTCGGCTAGGCCTAGGATTTACCGGCCGAGCGAGTATGTATGTGTTTCGCTGACGAATCTCATCCTCAGTTCGTGAACCTCCTCGCACGTTCTGAGATCATAGACCAAAATGCCACACGAGCGAGAGAAACTTGGAAATAAAGTTGATTTCCGTGTAATCGGGAACATTACTGCTCTCATAATAGGAAAGTGCGATCCATGTAAACGCCTTTAGCGCGTCCCTCTTCGCCGATTTACGTCATCGTAATCACGAGAAGCCGTATATTGCTGCGATTTTTAAATCGTAAAATATACAGGGACCGTACATAAGCATGTGCGCACAATCGTCTGAAGTTCTCATATACCAAAAATGCAAATTGACATCGCCAACGAGGGGAATACCCTCACCCCATAGGACTTTTCACAGACGAAGAAGCAACCATGTCCAGCAAATTGGAAGACCCTTCGAACTCCGAAATCGGTGTCCTGATTTGCGGCCACGGATCCCGGAGCCAAGCTGCTGTTGACCAATTTTCGAATTTCGTCAGTAAACTACCGAGCTACCTTCCGAACTGGCCAATTGAATTTGGCTATTTGGAGTTTGCCAATCCGGTGATTCGCGACGCTCTGGACAAACTCCGTGATCGGGGCTGCAAGCGAATTCTGGCGGCACCAGGCATGTTGTTTGCAGCCATGCACGCAAAGAACGATATCCCGTCAGTGTTGAACGCCTATGCGCGGGATCACGGCCTTGAAGTCGGCTACGGCCGCGACCTTGGTATCGATGAGAACATGATTGCCGCGGCCGCTGCCCGAGTTGAGGAAGCGATCGAAAGAGCTGACGCGTCAGGCGTCGCGGTTGGCCGCGAAGATACCTGCCTGGTCGTCATCGGTCGCGGCTCCAGCGACCCGGATGCCAACTCGAACATCGCCAAGATCGCCTACCAGGTAAAAGACCTGACCGATGTGGGCTGGTACGAAATTGGATATTCGGGCGTCACCTTCCCGCTGGTGGAAGCCTGCCTAGAGCAGGTGGTGAAGCTCGGTTTCGCGCGGATCGTCGTATTTCCTTACTTCCTGTTTTCGGGCGTCCTAATCGACCGAATCTACGGCTTTACGGATTTGGTCGCCGGTCGCCACACGGATACCCAATTCGTCAAGGCCGATTACCTCAATGACCACCCCCTGGTGTTGACCACCATGGCGAACCGTATCACCGGCATCCTCACAGGCGACAACGCCATGGATTGCACTATGTGCAAGTACCGTGCGCAGATTTTGGGCTTTGAGGCGGAAATTGGCCTACCGCAGGATAGTCATCACCATCACGTGGAAGGGCAGGGAGCCCAGGCGCCGGGGTCAAATGTTTCGACGTGCAAACTTTGCAACAACTTTTGTACAGGCGTGTGCCGGCTCGATGTGGATCATAATCACCATCACGGGGAAGAGCACGATCATCATCACCCCATCTATCCACACGTCAACCACCCTCTCGGCCCAGAAAGCGTTAGAAAGCACCTGAAAAGCTAACGGCAAGCCGCATAAGGATGCCGCCATTTGCATGGTCACCTACGCACATGCCCACGACCTCGTCGACAATAACGCTTCTAGGCGCTGAGAGAGGTTATCCCATACCTTCTAACTTATGTTGAATTGTACCAATAGGAACAAGATCGGCAGGCTAGGGCTTACATCATCCTTCCAGTAAGGTAGCGCCCGAACTTTGCCAACAGGAGGGTGATCTTTGTCGTTCCTTAATTAGGTGATCTGAGTTAGTCCAACAGACCTTCCCACATGTGTTGACCGTATTTACTGGGAACCGTTATCAAAACTTAGGCATTGGTGGATATGCTCGTGTTCGGAAATCTAGCAGCCAGCAGTGTTCGCCTACGAAAGGCTTTCATTTTATCAGTTTCACAGGCAACCCGATCCAGCCTCACCTGGAGGTGATTGCCGCCTATCGGAATCACCTAGAAAACGTCTCGATCGAGGATAATACTCTACGTATCGGGCCGCATCCCTTCGACATGGGACTCAACAAAGAACTTATGTTTTTCAATTTCACCAAATACGCCCACCACATTCTGACGCCATGCCAGGCCCTGGTGTTTAGCGACGGCAATGGCGTAGATTTTATCGCCAGCCCACATAGCCTCAATCCTTAAACCGAGGCTTCTCAAACCCCGCTTTCTCGCACCAGAAGTCAGCGAGGCCCGAGAAGTCCAAACCGCCCCAGCCCGCTGCCCGGGCCTGGCTGAGGCTCTCGCGGGCGACAGCGGCCATGGGCATAGGCACCTGATTTTTGTTCGCCGACTCCATGATCAACGACAGATCTTTATGCGCCAGGTTGATCGCAAAACCAGGCTCTACGTCGCCAGTTAGAACCTTGGTAGCGTAATTCATCTTCAATTGACCGTTGGTCGCAGACGTCCCGTGGATAACCTCCAACGACGTTTCAAGATCCAAACCAAATCCTTGAATTAAGGCCATGCATTCAGCGTTCAACTGGCATGATGCGATGGCTAGAAAATTGTTCACCAACTTCGAACGAGTGCCCGCTCCCGGTCCACCACAGTGGAGAACGGTCGTCCCCATCGACTCCAATGCCGGCTTAACCCGCTGAAACACCTGATCCTCGGCGCCCACCATGAACAAGCATTCGCCGGCATCAGCGTGGGAGGCCAACCGTCCAATCGGCGCGTCGACAAAATGACACCCGCGCGCTTGAGTCGCTGTGGCCAAGCGGTCAGACGTTTCAGGTAGCACTGTGGATTGATCCATGAAAATCGCGCCGTCGGGCAAGCTATCGATCAAACCCTCCGGCGCCAGACCTACGGCCTCCAATTCCGGAGGACCCGGCAATACAGTGATGGCGATTTCCGCATCCTGGACCGCGTCGTTAACGTCAGTGGCCTGACGGCAGGTATTAAACTCGGTAAAAGCCTGCATAGGGGTGTCATTAATGTCGTAGACGGCCAGTTGGAATCCCTTGCGCGCGAGGTTCAGGGCCATGGACTTGCCCATACGCCCGAGGCCGATGAAGCCAATTTTCGTCATTCCATTTCCTTTACGGTCTGGTCCCGCTAGGGGACATGGATGATAGATTTAAAATGTACACCACCGCTCTGATTGGTAAAACAGGCTCGTCTTTCCTGATTGCGGGAGTTGGCGGGTGGTCAGGTATGCGCTAGCGTCTCAGTCGGTAATCACGATTCACAATGGAGGACGCAGTGCACGAAGAACACGTGGATATTCAGACGGATGACGGCATTATGCCGACCTTCACCTGCTGGCCCAATGGCGAGGGACCGTTCCCCTCCGTGGTCTTCTACATGGACGCGCCGGCGATCCGAGAGGAACTCTACGATATGGCCAGGCGGATTGCCGCAGACGGCTATTATGTCATTCTGCCTGATTTGTTTTACCGATATGGCACAATCCGCTTTCCAGAGCGCAATCAGTGGGCCCGGCTAGTCTGGACGGTAATCCTGAAAGATCTGTCCAATGCAATGGTCATGGATGATACTAGAGCCCTGTTTACCCACATGGATGGACATCCGGCAGTCAAGGCCGGACCCAAAGCCTGTATCGGGTTCTGCATGAGCGGGCGTATCGTCACGACGGCAGCGGCGACATTCCCGGATATATTCGTCGCCAATGCGTCGCTGTACGGGGTTGGCATCGTGACTGCCCAGGATGATTCTCCGCATTTAGGGGTCAAAGATATCAAAGGGGAGATGTATTTCGGGTTCGCCGAAACTGACGGCACTGTTCCCTCCTATGTGATCCCGACACTAAGGTCCGCCCTGGATGAACATGGAATTGACTACACACTGGATGTACATCTCGGAACGGAACACGGGTTCTGTTTTCCACTCCGCGATATCTACAACGAAGCGGCAGCCGAAAAGGCCCATGCACACTTTATGGACATGTGCGCTAGGCACCTCCAACCCTGAAATGATTATTTTTTGATTGACAGTCCCGGTTCCGGGATAGCCGCTAGAAGCAAAGAGAAATACCCCGGTCATCGTTGTTACGCCCGGCAACCCGAAGAGCAATGTCATCTGACAGTCTCCTCTGTTGACGCTAACCTATGGTATTCCGGATGTCACAAGCTAGTGTCTCTCCCCAGCAAATGGCGACCCCAAGCACGCATACCCACCTAATTTGCAATACATTTTACAGACGGCGCATCTGCCGCATGGATTTTTTCAGCTCACCAATATATGGAACGTGTTCTTCTTCGATGGTATGTCTGAGCGACGCCTTATAATAGGTCTCCACCCACTGTCGTTTCGCAGCAATATCCGCTTTCATGACGGCAATAGGCGGTAGTTTCGCTTTTCCCAGTTCAATATCCCGCACCCAGCGGGCCTGATGCTCATAGACCATGTTGAGCGCGGTATCCGTATTAAAGAAGCCCATCAGATACAGCCCCGGCCAATTGGGTTGAACCATGCGCTTGAAAAGTTCCAGTCGATTATCCACAAGTGGCACGATATCCCGGGAGATGAAGGGTAGATCAATCAGATATCCAGTCGCCGCCAAAAGAACATCGAATTCTCCAGACGATCCGTCCACGAAATGAATGGTTTGCCCATCTATGCGCTTGATCCCCTGTTTCACCTTGATCCGGTTGTAAGTGATATCGGTGACGATAGTGCCGTTGGATGTCACGTGAGCGCGTTGGTTCGACTGCTTGAACCCCAGTTTGGTCATTGACCCATGTACAAGATAGCTCAGCCATCCCGTCAATTTCCGACGTAACCATGCCGGAACCCAAGGTTGTTGGATCTTGCGGGTGATGTCCGTAAAAGGAATTCCGCAAAATAGTTTCGGTAAAATCAGCACGGCAGACCGCGCAACCAACACACAATCTTCCGCCGTTGAGCACACATCAGTTGCCATGTCGCAGGCGGAATTCCCCACACCAACCACACAGATCCGTTTACCCACAAAAGGCTCTGGGGCCTTATAATCATGTCCGTGCATATACTGGCCACGAAAGTCATTCTGAAACATAGGAACATGAAGCGGGCGGGTAAGATGCCCCGTAGCGACAACGACAGAGTTAAAAAGTTCCTCCGTCCCGTTCTCCAATACTACTTTCCAGATCGGTTTCTCGCGTTTTGCCGGAGAAAATGCCGGACGAACATCCACGACACGAGTTTGGAAACGTATCTTTTCCACCAGACCGAAATGTTCGGCGTACTTAGTCAGGTAGCGGTGCATGTCTTCATGATCAGGAAACGCCTGAACCCCCGTGTCAAAATCTAAATCTTGGAAACGGGTCACGCTCCGAGATGTATTGATATGAAGCGTCCGATAGGCCGAAGACCGCCCGTTATCATTCATAAAACACCACAGTCCGCCAATCTGCGTTCCAATCTCAAAGATCGTCACTTTAAACCCAGCCTCAGTGAGATACTTGGCGGCACAGAGACCGCAAGCCCCCGCCCCAATCACAGCAATTTTGTTATCGGGCTTAGCTTCGCTCATTCAGGAACATCCCCCTTCAACAGAATCCGCAGGAATTCACGCCGTTCAGAGATATTAAAATTTGTCGTCGCACGATGCATAGTGCATCGGTTGTCCCATATTAGCATGTCACCGGCCTGCCATTGGTGGCTGTATTGAAAGCTCGCTTGGAAGGTAAAGGCATAAATTTCATCTAGGATGGCGTCACTCTCATCAAGGGACATTCCCGCTATGTGATCGATCCGGTTGGGATTGATATAAAGCGCATGACGACCGGTTTCCGGATGGGTCCGAATCAACGGATGGCTAACGTCAGGGGTCTTCTCAACTTCTGCATCATTGCGTACCGCGACCAACGCTTTGCCGCGTCGACTCAAATATTTGTGAACCGCGTTGCGGCCGTCAATCCGATGCCGGAGGTCCGCTGGCATGGCGTCCAGGACCGCATGGCAGTCAATGAAAGCAGTATCGCCACCAACGCTAGGAAGAGCCAGCGCACAAAGCGCCGTAGCCTTCGCCGGGCGCGCAAAGTAGGAATCATCCGTATGCCAATATGTGGCGCGGACATGCGGTTTATCCCCACCAATCTTATTGTAGTTCGAAATGACGCTGATCTCTGGATGCCCCTCCACGTGGTAGTCGCTTAGCAATTGCACCTGAGGTTCGCCAAAATATTGGGCAAACATTTTGAAAGCCTCGGGCGTGACCGGCCAACCGCGGAGGCATAAGACGTGGCGATCTAGGAAGACCTCCTGAAGACACTGCCAGCTTGCCCGCACAGAAGTCTCCTCTTGATCGAAATCCCGGACTATGGCGCCCAGACTTCCATTCATTTCATCAATAAGCACGTCAATAACCCATAACTTATTAAAAACGGCGCTGCATTTAACCGGGACAAATGAACCAGCCGACGTCAATGGATTTTGTAAATTTGCATGGCGCGCGCCCTTATTCCAAGAGGGCGCGGTCATGTTGAATTACGAGCCGCCACCCTAAGTACCTACATCATCTGACCACCACTCACTAATCGAGAGTGAGATATTCGGACGATAAATATCCAGTTATTTTATAGTGAATGGATTATAGCGAAATTAGGCGGACTTTGTGTATGACCTTATAAGACGAAGAAAATGCGTATTCATATCATCATTCTGGATTTCATCAATTGCCTTCGCTAGTTTTATTGCTTGCGAACTGAGTGCCGGTTGTAGATCTTCCTGGCCACCGCGGCTCAGGCCTTCGAAGAAGTAAATGACCAATACATCCAGGACCTTGCAAATGTCCCATAGGCGGCTAGCACCGATCCGATTCAGCCCCTTCTGGTATTTTTGCACCTGCTGAAAACTAACCCCCAAGGCATTTCCGAGATTAGTTAGGTCATTCCCTTCGACAAGCGCGCCTCGCTAAGTCGTCTTCCGACATGTACGTCCGTTGAGTGTACCAAATCTATTGCATCTCCCGAACAATATACTGAGATACAGTTGCTGTATTAGCATAGTTACCTTGCCTCATCCTTACAGACCGCAATTCAAATACCGGGTGCACAATTGCATAATACGGCATGTTCAAACCTCCCGCTACTGTGTGTCGACTAAACTCGATTAACCTCTGACATTGCGTAAAGTTTCAACTGTCCGACTAAAATACTCGTTTTGGATTTAGAGCCCCACAAGCCTTCACATACAAATAAGGAAATTGGACGCCCCACATAGGTGTTTGGGATGACTTAATCGACGTTAGCAATAAGGGCCAACCATTCTTCTTCTGACAGCACGATCAGGCCGAGTTCTTTGGCTTTCGTCAATTTCGAGCCAGCACCCGGCCCAGCCACCACAATGTCAGTTTTCTTGGAGACTGAACCCACAACCTTCGCACCGAGTTCTTCTGCCCGGGCTTTGGCTTCGCTGCGTCCAATGGTTTCAAGCTTTCCTGTAAATACCACCGTCTTGTCGGCGATGGCCGATTCAGAATTGTCCATGGTTTCAAAGGCCTCAACGTCCACGTAACGAGTAAGGTCGTCGAGGATTCGGATGTTGTCAGGATCAGCAAAGAACTCGATGATTTCCTCGGCGACGCCGGCGCCCACACCATCGATGTCAACAAGGTCTCGATAGGCGTCCGATTCCCGATTGCGAGCCGCGACCATGGTGGCCGTCCATTGCGCCATGTCACCATATTGCTTTGCCATTAAACGCGCCGTGGCTTCGCCAACTTGTCGGATGCCGAGCGAAAAGATGAAGCGTGACATCTCTATGGATTTCCGTTGCCGCAGTGCATCTATTAGATTGCCAATGGATTTCTCACCCCACCCTTCCTGGCCCATCAGGTCATCGCGTTTTTCCGCAAGGCGAAAGATGTCCGCCGGCGATGCAATCAATCCGTCTTCCCAAAACGTTTCAATGTGAGTGCCACCCAAGCCATCGATATCGAAGGCATCGCGGGAGACAAAGTGCTTTAACCGCTCAACGGCCTGGGCCGGACAAACAAGTCCGCCGGTGCAACGGCGGGCTACCTCACCATCTTTACGGATCGCCGGACGGCCGCATTCTGGACAGGCCTCCGGAAACTGGAAGGGCACGCTGGACGGCTCCCTCTTCGTCATCACGGCCTCAACTACTTGCGGGATCACGTCGCCAGCTCGCTGGATGATCACCCAATCGCCCTCGCGGATGTCCTTACGCTTTATCTCGTCTTCGTTATGCAGTGTCGCGCGAGATACGGAGACCCCACCAACGGTCACGGGCTCCAAATTAGCCACCGGTGTCAACGTGCCGGTCCGGCCGACCTGAATGGTGATTTTGTTAAGGCGTGTCTCAGCTTTTTCGGCCGGGAACTTATGGGCAATGGCCCAGCGCGGCGCGCGGCTCACAAAACCTAGACGCTCCTGCCAATCCAAACGGTTCACCTTGTAGACGATGCCATCGATATCGAACGGTAACTCCGGGCGGCGGTACGTCATATCGACGTAATAGGCCAGTAGCGCCCCAGCAGACGTGCAAAGGGCCGCCGGTTCGTTCAATTGAAACCCCCATGTGGCAATCCGACTGCGCGCCTCCCAAAGCGTTGCCCCGAAGTTTTCCGACACTTCGCCCCACGCATACCCGAAGAACCGCAGCGGTCGGGCCGCGGTAATCGTCGGATCCAACTGACGCAGCGATCCGGCAGCTGCATTGCGGGGATTGGCGAAGGTTTTCTGTCCGGTGGCTGCTTGTCGAGCGTTAAGATCGGCGAAATCCTGTTTAGACATGTAGACCTCTCCCCGAATCTCAAGGACATCGGGTACCGAGCCGGGAAGTTTCTGGGGAATGTCGCCCATGGTCTCGACATTCTGAGTAACATCTTCACCCACACCACCGTCACCGCGAGTTACAGCGTGAACGAACCGGCCTTGCTCATAGCGAATAGACAATGACAGACCATCGATCTTCGGTTCGGCGGCAATTTCCAGAACCTCATCCTCCGCAAGCGTAAGAAACCGACGAACGCGATCCGTGAATTCGTAAACATCGTCGTCAGAAAATGCATTTCCCAAGGACAACATTGGCCGCGCGTGGGTGATCTTGCGAAACCCTTCCCGCACGGCCGCTCCCACTTTCTTTGTCGGGCTGTCTTCACGAACCAATTCGGGAAACTGCGCCTCAAGTTCGTCATTACGCCGCCTGAGAGCATCGTAGTCATCATCTGAGATCTTTGGCGCATCATTTTGATGATAAGCGATATCATGCTTAGCGATCTCTCGCGAAAGAAAGGCCAATTCGGCGGCCGCGGTTTCGGGTTCTAAATCCGCGACAGGCGTCGGCACAGTTGCATCGCTCACGAATTGCCTCCGGCTAACAACCGATCGGCGGCGG
>DFRF01000073.1:13898-18327 GCA_002378125.1 Rhodospirillaceae bacterium UBA3470
ACCGATCGGCGGCGGCGCGCGCCTCATCGGTGACGTGGGCGCCCGCCAACATACGTGCAATTTCATCTTGGCGAGAGGCACTATCCAAGGGCTCCACTGTCGTCCAAACCCTCTCATCCGCTTGGTCGACGGTAGCAATCTCAGATTTACTGACCCGCCAGTGATGATCGCCCTTGGCCGCCACCTGCGGGGAGTGGGTAACAACAAGCACTTGCGAACCCGTGGCCAATCGGGCTAACCGGTCCCCCACGGCAGCCGCGACGGCGCCGCCTAACCCGGCGTCCGCTTCATCAAAAACAAGCGTAGGTACGGGATCAGCCGCCGCAAGTACCGCTTTCAGCGCCAACATGAACCGCGCCAGCTCTCCCCCCGATGCAATCTTGTTGATAGGGCCAGGCGCGCTGTCGGGGTTCGTCGCCACCAGAAACGCAACGCGATCCATCCCGTATTCATTCCAGTCGGCCTCTTTCAACGGCGCAAGGTACGTGTGGAAACGGGCGTGCTTTAGTTTTAATTCTGCCAACTCCAAATCAACCGCTTGATCCAATGCCATGCCCGCGTTGGTACGGACTTCCCGAATACGCTTGGCGGCCTCGATAAACGCATCACGGGCCTTCCGCTCTTCATGTTCTAAAACAGCGAGGCGTTGGGCGCTGTCCTCGACGGAACCCAATCGACGCTCAAACTCATCCTTTAAATCACTCAAGTCGTCAACTCTCACCTGGTGCTTTCGCGCAACCGCCCGGAGCGCAAATAACCGCTCTTCCGCTGCCTCGAGTTCCTCGGGTTCAAGCATGATCTGAGTACTAAGCCGATCCAGTTGACCCATCCCCTCCAGGACTTCGTTATGCGCTGCTTCAAACCTAGCGATCACGTCATCAAACTTTTCGTCGGCGTAGGTACGCAACTGCTCTAGAGCGCGAAGCGTGCGTTGCAGACCCTGATCGACATTGTTCTCACCGCTAAGTTGGCGCTGCGCATCGGCCAAGGCCTGAGCAAGCTTCTCGCTGTGCATCATCATCTTGCGCTTGTTGGAAAGTTCAACCTCTTCGCCAGGCTGCGGGGCCAAATCAGCCATTTCCTGTACAGCAAACCGAAGGAAATCCTCATCGCGTTGGGTGTTGGCCGCGTCGGCGATTGCCGTCGCCCGCCGAGTCATTACATCGCGCCAACCGGTATAGGCAGCGCGCACGCCGTCGATCAAATCCGATGCGCCGGCAAACGAATCCAGAAGCATGCGATGGCTTTCGGGACGCATCAACCGTTGGTTATCGAACTGGCCATGGACCTCAACCAATTGGGCGCCAACATCTTTCAGCAGTCCAATGCTGATAGCTTGATCATTGGCGAAGGCCCGCGATCTCCCATCCGCATTCAAAACCCGACGCAAGATCACAGGCTCGCCGGCTGTTTCAACACCCTGCTCAGACAGTTGGTGGCGAACTGCGTGATCCTCGCACAAATCGAAAATGGCGCTGACGTTTGCGCGTTCGGCGCCGTTACGGACCAAACGCGCTTCGGCGCGCGCACCGGTCGTCAACCCCAAGGCATCCAAAAGTATGGATTTACCGGCACCCGTCTCACCCGTGAGTACGCTAAAACCGTTCTGAAATTCCAATTCCAGGCGTTTGACCAGGACCACATCGCGAATAGAGAGATGGGAAAGCATCAATCCGACGGAAAAGTGGTTACCATAACTGCCACCACGGATTATCTGCCTTCTCTTCAGTCCGGATAGTCTTACCCTCGATGAATTGATACGAATCGATATACCATTCGCTACCGGGGAAGTTATGGCCAAGAACGGCAGCCGTCTTGCGGGCCTCATCATCGATCCCAAGCGACAAGTAAGCCTCGGTCAGACGGTGCAAGGCCTCCGGAACGTGGGTTGTCGTCTGATATTTCTCGATGACGTTTCGGAATCTGTTGATGGCTGCGAGGTACTGGCGCTTCGAATGATAATAGCGGCCAATCTCCATTTCCTTGCCGGCTAAGTGATCGTAAGCAAGGTCAATTTTAATCTTGGCGTCGCGGGCATATTTTGATTGCGGAAACCGCGCAATCAATTCTTCGAAGGAATTCAGCGCCAATTCCGTGATCTTCTGGTCACGGGCCACGTCGGAAATCTGCGTGTAGTAGCTTAACCCCTTCAGGTACATAGCATATGCCACATCGCGATTGGAGGGATAGAGTTGAATAAACCGATCCAGGGCTAGGATGGCGTCATCGTAACGGTTTCCTAGGTAATAGGCATAGGCCGCCATGATTTGCGCCTTCGTGGCCCAGGTCGAATACGGATGCTGGCGTTCCACCTCGTCAAAGGACTCGACGGCATCTGAATACATACGTGACTGCATTTGATCGAGACCCTGGTTGTAAAGCTTTTCAACGGGCTCTTCGATATAGGCTTTTTCCTTTGAACTGCATCCAACCAATATGCCCGCCGACAGGCAAATGACTAACACGCACCGGGCCATAGGAGCTAGGCAGCAAACACGGGGAAGCGAAGCAAAGACAAATCTGACAATCTCGCGTTTCATACGGGCCAATCACCATTGTTTCCCACCTTAGTATACTACTGCCCTAAGTAGTTGGCACAAGGGTTTGCTGGTTAAAAACCATCGCAACGTTCATAACGGGAGAGGGAGATGACCGGACGTGAAGCGCTTCTTACGTGGACGCAGAAACAGGTTCCGCAGTCAATCCACCATCAACGGCCGTAGCGGCCTCGGTGCTCCGCATCACGTCAACAGTCCAGGCTTCGCCGTCTGCGAACAAGGCCCTGAGCAGGGCGTTGTTGATGGCATGGCCAGAGCGAATGCCGCTGAACTGACCGATGATATGACCGCCCGCTAGATACAAATCGCCTACCGCATCTAACATCTTGTGGCGCACGAACTCATCATCGAACCGAAGGCCGCCGTCGTTAAGGACCCCATCCTGGCTGACCACTACGGCGTTCTCCAGCGATCCACCTTTGGCCAAACCGGCTGCCCGCATCTGCTCCACTTCGTGGAGAAAACCAAAAGTCCGAGCCCGCGCCAATTCCTTGCAGAATGAGCCGTTTACCAATCCAATTGACAGAGCCTGATTGGATATAAATGCGCTGTCGAAATCGATTTCCACATCCAGGCTAGGCCGGTCTGCCGGCATGAGGGTCGCTTGGCTGTCACCCACCTCCACATTAACGGGTTTCAGGATACGGATCACCCGTCGCGGCGCGCTTTGCTCCACTACACCGGCGCATTCGATCAAGGACACGAATGGCTCAGAACTACCATCCATGATGGGAACTTCCGGGCCGTTCAATTCGACCCGCGCGTTATCGATGCCGCAACCGGCCAACGCAGCCATTAAATGCTCAATGGTGCCGACAGTCACCCCATCGTCATTGCCGATGGAGGTACACATGCGCGTGTCCACCACGCGGTCCCATATCGCTGGCACAACGTTGTCTTTGTCGTGAATATCGATCCGGTGGAATACTATCCCCATATCAGCATCGGCAGGCATTAAATTCAAGGTCACGTCTGCGCCTGAATGGAGGGCGACACCCGCGCAGAAGATGGATGTTTTCAGGGTCCGTTGACGGACACAGTCGTCGATCTTATCCTCTTGATTATTGATCTTGGAAGTTCCGACCATTCCGCTTTCCATTCACCCGTCCCATCGATTTCCACGATCTCTTTGAACTACCTAAATACTTTGCTCTTTAGCATTCGTTAAGATCGTGACGTTTTCTTATTACGTCAGAAACACTGAAACACAAAAAGGCTCCGAGAGAATTTGTAACAACTCTCCCGAAGCCTCTCAAATCACTCTTTGTTACGTTTTGTTACCTTTATGTGCACAAGAGATGGACACTCGCCTAGTTGGCCTGGCGTCGCAAAAACGCTGGAATATCAAGAAGATCATCCGCATCTGCCACCTCATCGGACACGGCGACCGTTTCCGGCGTCGGAACTAGCTCGACCGCTTCGGCGGCCATAGCGACGGACGCTGTCACGGCCTCAGCGCCTGGGCGCAGTGTCTGCGAATCGGTTGGCGGCGACTGTTGCACTGCCGACCGTCCGGAATCCATTTGATTGATAACCTCCGCAGCCCCAACTCGACGCTCCGGCGCTCCATCAGCAACCACGCGGCCGAGGGCCGCCCGCCCAGTCCGGGTCACCAGCTCGAACAGGCTTGGACGCGCTTCATCACGCGCTTCTTCCGGCTCAAGCGCGAGTTCGGCGGCCGTCGCCTGATCGCCTATCAATGCATTCGTGGCAACCGAGTCCGTCTCGCCTGCCAGTTCCTCGGTTGCGGGGGCTACGGCTTGCGGCGGGATGAACGCATCATCCGATTCGGCGCGAGGCATGGCCGCCGGCGGCTCAATCGTCGACGCATTCCCGAGTTCAGGTTTGTCGGTTGTGACTTCGATGGGGGG
>DFRF01000164.1:0-30255 GCA_002378125.1 Rhodospirillaceae bacterium UBA3470
GCCGAAAGGCCGTGCCCCCGGCGCTAGCGAAATCCCAGTCACCTACGTGCCGGCCCGTAATACGATCTTTTTGTCTCATGCTCTTGCCTTGGCCGAGGTCACGGGCGCCCAAGATGTTTTCATTGGCGTCAACGCGCTGGATTATTCTGGCTATCCGGATTGCCGTCCCGACTACATCCATGCGTTTGAACGCATGGCTAACCTAGCGACTAAGGCTGGCGTTGAACAGACTGCGCCGGTGAGCATTCAGGCACCGCTCATGATGTTGACTAAGGCGGCGATCATTTTGCGAGGAATGGAACTGGGGGTTGATTACGGGGCGACTATGAGTTGCTACGATCCGCCGGTTCCCGGAGCGCTGACGCACTGTGGCGCCTGCGATGCTTGCCAATTGCGCAAGAAGGGATTTGTAGAAGCTTGCGTTTCCGATCCGACGCACTACGCCAATTAAATTTGTGTCCGACTTTGCAATTGTCCATCGTCCGATGGCTGTTAGACTGTGTGCCTTATTTCAAAGGGTTTCCCCCGAATGTGCCCATTCGGGGCCGACCCGAATTTTCTAATGAGGAGTACGATATGAAAACCTTTTCTTATGTCTCTGCGGTAGTTTTGGCCGCGGCCATATCGACGGCCGCTGCTGCCGAAACGCGTGTAACCTACAAGTCTGCCAAGACGACGTCGTCATATTACCAAATGGCCGTACAGATCGCTGAAGCCATGAAAAAGGGATCGAACGGTGACATCATCGTCACCGTCGAGGAAAGCCAGGGCTCCGTCCAGAATGTCAAGGAAGCGGCCAAGCGCAAGGGTAACTATGTGTTCACTACGCCGCCCGTGTTGGTCAAGCTGGCACAAAAAGGTTTGGCCATGTTCAAGGGCAAGACCGATCCCAAGTACGCTGAAATCCGTGCCCTATTCCCGATCCCGTCGCTGACCATGCATTTCGTGCTACATAAGGATTCTGGTGTGACCGATTTCGCCAGCCTGGACGGCAAGACGATCCTTATCGGCAAGGGGTCTTTCGGTGCGCGCGAAGGCGCCAAGTACCTCAAGCTATTCGGCCTTGAGGGTAAAGTGAAGCTGGCCAACGTGGAACTAAATGCCGCCGTTAACGCATTGAAGAATAAGCAGATCGACGGTTTCGTTACGGCTGGCTCCTACCCCGCGCCAAACGTGATTGAGGCTGCCGCCAGCACGGGCGTGACGCTGCTGTCGCTGAATGACGAGCAGATCAAGAAAACGAAGCGCACGAAGCTAGTTATCCCAGGCGGAACCTACGCGGGTGTTGCTGGTGCCACCACGACCACTTCTCTTCCGGTTGTTGCGCATACAACAACGGCCATGGACAACGAAACGGCCTATGCGGTAACTAAGACCTACTGGGCGCAGAAGAAACTCATGGGCGCAGACAATGCCTGGTGGAACGGCGTCTCCGGCAAGTTGCTGGTCAACGTCTACGGCAAAATCCACCCGGGTGCGCTCAAGTACTACGACGAAACGGGCATCAAGGTGCCGACGTCGGCGCGCTAAGTAGCCTTTCGTCAATTCCTGAATTTAGGTCCACGTGATGGTGCCCAGGACGATCATATTTCTTGTCCTGGGCGCCGTTTCTATTGCCTTTCACCTTGGTCTGATCTTCTCCGGTCTGGTCCCTAACCTCGTGGCCCGACCTATCCATATGGCTCTCGCATTGCCGTGGATTTTCTTGTTCGCCACCGCTGGACGGTCACTATGGAGCGGTGCTTTGTTCGCCGGGGCGGGCATCTTCGGGTGCATCTATATCGTGCTGAGCGAAGCGGCGCTCAGCGATCAGTATGGATCATTGGAAGGGGGTGGACAGGTTGCTCTGGCTGCCGTCATATTGATCGTCGTGCTGGAAATGGCGCGCCGCGCCATTGGCTGGCCGCTGCCCATGGTGGCCACCTTGGCCCTGGCCTACGGACTTTTCGGCGACCTGCTCCCCGGTGAGTTTGGCCATCCGGGTCTCCCGGTTGAGAGTTTCCTCGGCACCTTGACGATCGCTGAAGGCGGATTGTGGGGCAGCCTGACCGGCGTCTCCGTCAACATCGTCGCCGTCTTCGTGATCATGGGGGCGGTGCTGAACGCCGGCGAAGCGGGACAAGGGTTTATGAACCTGGCCTCGGCGGCGGCAGGGCGACTGAAGGGCGGCGCGGCCAAGATCTCGGTCCTGTCGTCCGCCTTCTTCGGCTCCATATCAGGGTCTGCGTCGGCGAACGTGGCGTCGACCGGTGCAATCACTCTGCCGGCTATGCGGAAACTTGGATATCCGAAGCCATTCGCCGCTGCGGTTGAGGCGGTCGCATCGTCGGGTGGCCAAATCATGCCACCGCTCATGGGCGCCGGTGCGTTCGTCATGGTCGAACTGACCGGCGTCCCCTATACGGGGATCATTTCTGCCGCAGTGCTGCCCGCGCTGCTCTACTTTGCTGCGGTCTGGATCGGCATCAACGCCTTCGCGGAACGCCACGATCTGAAAGGCCTGGCGCCAGAGGATCAACCGGCCTTGCGGAGCGTGGCCATCACCACCTTGTTTTTCGCTGTTCCTTTCACGGTTCTCATGGAGCGCATGTTTATTGGCGGTTATACGCCGCAATACGCGGCCTGTGTGGCGATCCTGGTGGCGGCTTTGATGCTATTCGTGGACGCCCGATTGACGTTCTCATGGCCGCGGACCTGGGACCGTTTGCAGGCAGTATTTCTAATCGCCGGGCAACAGATCGCCATGATCGCCTCGATCATCCTATGTGCCAGTATCGTCATCGGCGTGTTGGGCCAGACCGGTCTCGGCGTAAAGATAACCTCGCTCATCCTGTCTTCTTCCGCTTCGGCAGTCTGGCCGGCGTTGCTGCTGACGGCGCTGGCATGCCTGATCCTTGGTATGGAGGTGCCGACCACAGCAGCTTATGTGATCTGTGTCTCGGTCGCCGGGCCAGCGCTGCAATCATTGGGTCTGCCGCCGCTGCAGGCGCACCTCTTCGTCTTCTGGTTCGCACTGCTGTCGACGATCACGCCGCCGGTTTGCGGCGCCGTGTTCATCGCGGCGGGAATGGTTAATGAGAATTGGATGAAGGTCGCGGTGCGGGCCATGATGCTCGGTATCGGGCTCTATCTCATCCCGCTCGCGATGATCGCCAATCCCGATTTGATTGCACTTGCGTCGGTGCCCGGCGCCGCTGTCGCATCGGCACTTAAGATCGGCATCGGTCTGGCTGCGATCTCGCATGGGATCATAGCGCCCAAGGTCATGACGCTGCGTGTGGTGCTCGTTGCCGTCGGGTTCGCGGTGTTGTTTGTGCCTTTGAATATCCTAGACGCTTAGCCGTGATCGCGTTGTCGGAGTTCCGTTTTCAGGATTTTGCCGTAGTTGTTTTTCGGCAATTCATCTACAAAAATATAATCCTTCGGCCGTTTGAACCGTGCGATGTTCTCCAGACACAGCGCATCTAGTTCTGGCGGGGTTGCTTGACCTACTACGTAGGCGACGGGAATTTCGCCCCATTCAGGGTTCGGGCGGCCGATCACCGAAACCTCGGAGACATTGGGGTGCTGAAGGAGCACTTCTTCGATCTCGCGCGGATAGATGTTGGAGCCTCCCGAGATCACCAGATCCTTGCCCCGGTCCATCAGGGTTAGGTAGCCGTCTTCGTCGAGCGACCCCATGTCGCCTGTGTGCAGCCAGCCACCTTTCAGGGTCTCTGCTGTGGCTTCCGCGTTCTGCCAGTAGCCATTCATCACCGTGGCACCGCGAACCAGGATCTCACCGCTTTCGCCTGGGGCGACGGCATTGTCGTCCGCGTCGGCGATCATCACTTCGAGTTCGGGGAAGCGTTGGCCGACGGATGCCAGCTTTGCCTCCCATTTCGGATTTGTCTTGTCGGCGATGGTGGTCCGGTTGCATACCGTGATCGTCATAGGGCTTTCGCCTTGACCATAGATTTGGACCAGGCATGGTCCAAAGCGTTCCAAGGCGGCGCGGGCGTCTTTGATGTACATGGGGCCACCGCCATAGACAATGCCGCGGAATCCCCTTGCCGGCGGTTCGGTGGGGCTTTCAGTCATGCGTTTGACCATGGTCGGTGCAGCGAACAGGGACATACCGCCCCATGCCTCAGCCAAATCGAATATCTCGGCGGGTTCGAAGCTACCCGATTCCGGTATTACATTGCAGGCCGCTTGGTTGACGTGTGGGATCATGTAAATGCCCGAACCATGGCTCAACGGCGCGGCGTGGATAATGCAATCCGTGGTCTTGGTCGGGTCGACATGATCCTGATGCATCTGGGCCATGGCAGACATGTTGCCGTGCGTCAGCATGGCGCCCTTCGGCCTTCCAGTTGTGCCTGAGGTGAAAAACAACCAGGCTAGATCATCGGCGTCTACCTCGGCCAGCCGTGCAGGGTCGGCGTCGAACAGCGCCGCGTAGGCGTCGTCGCCGAGGACGACCAGGTGCTCCAGGCTGTCCGGCCGGTGTTCGGCAATGGCCTCGAACAGTTCAGGGCCGACCAGGCAGGCCTGGGCACCGGAGTTCTCCAGGATGTAACGGAACTCCACGCCGTGCAGCTTGGCGTTCGCCGGCACGGCGGCGAACCCCCCCCACCAGACGCCGTACATGGCTTCAACGTATTCCGACCGGTTCTTTGATGCGATGACGACGCGGTCGCCAGGCTGAAGGCCCAGCTTATCCCGAAGGCCGGCAGCCAGGCGCGCAGCTCGCTCGGCCAACTGAGCGTATGATTGCAGCGTCGTCCGGCCCAGCGCAACGGCCGGGCGGTTTTCATGGGTGTCGCCGGCGTGCTTTAGGCCGAGGGCGATGTTGGAAGACATGGCTTAGCGTTCCCCGCGACAACCTTGATCTCATGGGAGATCTCGGCCGTTTCCGACAGCATGCGACTGGTTGAGCAGTACTTTTCCGCCGATAAGTACACGACCTCTTCTGTCTTCTTCGGTGGCACGTCGCCGGTGACCGTGAAGGATGCGTGGGTTTTGGTTAATACCTTTGGCTGCTCGTTGGCGCGGACGGCCGCCAATTCAACGACGACGGCCTCGACGGACTGCTGCATGTCTATTGACAAAATGCTGAGGGGCGTCACCAATTCAGGCGTTGCGGACACATCCATCATCACTCCGAGGCTAGTTCTCGCTCTCCCAATGTATCGCAAGGCCCCAGCCCGATTTACGTGTGTTTTCATATCCCGGTCTCCCTAGTTCGAAACTTTACTTAAAGGAAGCCAAAAGGCTTCACAAATCTGAGGTGTTTATATGGACCGGCATCAAGAACGCAGGATGCTCATCTAGCCGCGGCCCCGGTACCCGGCGACGCCTTGGTCCGGGATCCACACACCGGCTGGCGCATCACCGGTTTGGTAGAAGACGTCGATGGGTATGCCCCCACGCGGATACCAATACCCGCCGATCCTTAGCCATGTAGGCGTCATGGCGTCGACCAGACGCTGCGCAATGCCGACCGTGCAGTCTTCGTGGAAGGCGGCATGGTTACGGAACGAGCCCAGGTAGAGCTTCAAGGATTTGCTCTCGACAATCAGGTCAGCGGGCACGTAATCGATGACGAAGTGGGCGAAGTCCGGCTGCCTGGTGACCGGGCAAAGCGATGTGAACTCGGGCACCGTGAAGCGGACCAGGTAATCCGTTCCGGCTTGCGGGTTTGGCACGGTCTCCAAGACGGCGTTGTCGGGAGATCCAGGCACCTCGCCGCCGCCGCCAAGATGGGTCAGGTTTTCGTACATGGTGTCGGACATGTTCCCTCCATGGTTTCAGGCCGGCCCGGCGCCGTCAAACGGGATCGATATCCCCTGCCGCCTGCTCGGCGGCGAAAGCCTCCGCAAAGAGCTCGAAGCCGCCATCGGCGATAGCGTCGCGCATACCCTGCATGAGTTCTTGATAGTAATGCAGGTTGTGCCAGGTAAGCAGCATGGCAGCCAAAATTTCCTTGGCCATGATCAGGTGATTGATGTAGCCGCGCGAGTAGTTCTTGCAGACGTAACAATTACAATCGGGATCGATGGAATGTGGGTCGTCCCGGTGCCGGGCGTTACGCATGTTCAGCGTGCCGCGGCGGGTGAAGGCCTGGTCCGTACGGCCTGAGCGCGTTGGTAGCACGCAGTCGAACATATCGATGCCGCGACGCACAGCGCCGACAAGGTCTTCGGGTTTGCCGACCCCCATTAGATAGCGAGGTCGGTCGGCGGGCAAATGAGGGACGGTGACATCGAGCGTCGTGAACATGAGTTCGCGCCCTTCGCCGACGGCCAGCCCGCCAACGGCGTAACCGTCGAAACCGATCTGAGTCAGCGCCTTTGCCGATCGTTCACGGAGATCGGCGTAGATGCCGCCTTGAACAATGCCGAAGAGCCCATAGCCCTCGCGGCGCTGGAACGCGGTCCGGCAGCGCTCCGCCCAGCGCATAGAAAGTTGCATGGACGTGGTCGCCTCCTCTTCCGTTGCCGGGAACGGCGTACACTCGTCCAGCACCATGGTGATGTTGGAATCCAGCATGTGCTGAATCTGGACCGAGCGCTCAGGTGTCAGCTTGTGGTGCGTGCCATCCACGTGGGAGCGGAAGGTCACGCCGTCCTCGTCAAGTTTGCGGAGTTCGGCCAAGGACATGATCTGGAAACCGCCCGAATCGGTCAGGATCGGCCCTGACCAGTTCATGAATTTGTGCAGGCCGCCGAAACGCTCCACCCGTTCAGCGCCCGGACGCAGCATCAGGTGATAGGTGTTGCCAAGGATGATCTGCGCGCCGGTTTCGCGCACGGCCTCGGGTGTCATTGCCTTAACCGTGGCCGCTGTGCCGACGGGCATAAAGGCGGGGGTGTCGATGGTGCCATGGGCGGTCATCAAAGTGCCTAGCCGCGCCTGGTCGTCGGTCTTGATTAGATCAAAAACGAGATCGCTCATGTCTAATTGAGGGCCCCGCGTGCTGCCACGGGCCAGATATCCTCCACCACCGCACCCGGCGTATGCAGGCTGCGGACGCAGATGTAGTGGTCGTGCAGGTTGACAGTCGGGTCGCAGTGGCCCGGAATCAGCAGGACATGATCGCCCCAGCCCGGTCGGTTGTTGACTTCGGTGACGTCAAGCACAGCGTGTTCGTCCGACAGGCTGCCGGTTACCGCGCCGGGGAGGCCAAAGGGTTGCGGCGGCCCGGAATCAATGGCGCACGTCTTATGCCCGGCGTCGAGAACGACGCGCTCGGGCACCGGCATGCTCATCACCGATGTCTGGACGAAGAGCGCATACTGGAACTGGCCGGCCTGTTCCCCGTCCGCACCGAGGTTCAGGGCATAGTCCGTGTCCATGAATACGTAAGAACCGGCCTGCAGTTCGTTGTAAATGCCACTGGCTGCTTCCGTCTGGAAGGTGCCCGTTCCCGCGCCACCGACGATGTCGCAGGTGAATCCTTCGGCGGATAACGCCTCAACGGTCATCCGCGCCTTGTCCACGGCTTCTTGCGCATGTGCGTGACGTTCGGCGTGGTCACGGACGTGCTGGACCGATCCGTGATAGGCCTGAAGGCCGCCAAAGCGGAGCCCGTCCGCCGCGTCCACGATTCTCGCCAAGTCGACGGCCGCCTGACCCGGCTGCACGCCGCACCGTCCGCCGCCCACGTCGATCTCCACCAGGGCGTCCATGGTCACCCCGGCGCGTTTTGCTGCTTGGGAGGCCTGGGCGACGCCTTGGACATGGTCGACACAGAAGGGGACGAACGCGCGTCTGTTGAGATCCGCCAGGCGGTCCAATTTCGATGCGCCGGCGACTTGGTTGCTGACCAGGACGTTGTCGACGCCGCCTTCGACCATGGCTTCGGCCTCACCCACTTTCTGGCAACACACGCCCACCGCGCCCAATTCCATCTGCTTTAAGCCGATGACCGGGCTCTTGTGGGTTTTCGAATGGCCGCGCAGTTTCGCCGGGCCACCGGCGATCATGTCGGCCATGGTCTTCAGGTTGGTTTCAAAAGCGTCCAAATCGACGATCAGGGCTGGCGTGTCCACTTGCGCGAGCGGCTGGCCAATTTCTGCTAAAGGTTTCATGGGCCGATCCTTCTTTTGAACTTTTATCCGGGCGCATTACCCCACGTTGTGCGGTCTGGTTCAAGCAGACAGGCATCGCCGTAGGAGAAGAATCGGTATTCGGCCTCTATGGCATGGCCATAGGCGGCCTGCATGCGCGTCAGACCAGAAAAGGCACTGACCAGCATGAACAGGGTAGACTTCGGAAGGTGGAAATTGGTCATGATGCGATCGATAGCCTTGAACCGATACCCGGGCGTGATGAAGAGATCTGTGTCGCCGCTAAATGGCCGCAGCGTACCGTCGTTGCGGGCCGCCGACTCCAATGTCCTCACTGCCGTAGACCCAACCGCCGTAATTTTGCCGCCGCCCGCACGCACGGCATTCAGCGCCGCTGCCGCGTCGTCCGACAGGGTCGCCCATTCTGCGTGCATTTCGTGATCGTCCGTGTCGTCCACCTTGACTGGGAGGAAGGTCCCAGCGCCCACGTGAAGGGTGATGCGGATGACCTGGACCCCCCGCGCCTGAAGAGCCTCCATCAGGCCTGATGTGAAATGCAATCCCGCCGTCGGCGCCGCTGCTGCGCCCGGCGTCGCTGCGAACACGGTCTGGTAACGGCTCTTATCCGCGTCTAAGCCGCCGGTATCGCGTTTAATGTAGGGTGGCAGGGGCATGTACCCATGTGTCTCAAGCGCGTTCATCAAATCTGGCTCGGTGTGGTTGAAAGTTAACGCCACTTCCCCTGCGTCGCGTTTCTCCGAGACCCGTGCCTCGAACCCGTTTGCGAATATGATGACATCCTCAGGTTTGAGCTTTCGCGCTGGTCGGGCGAAGGCAAGCCAGGTGGTCGCGTCAACGGGCTTGTGCAGAGTAATTTCGACCTTGGCATCGCGTCGCTTCCCTGTTAGGCGGCATGGCAGTACCTTGGTGTCGTTGACCACCAGTGCGTCACCCGATTGCAGCAATGACGGCAGGTCTCGAACTTCAAGGTCCGCCATTGTCGCACCCACGTGCAGGAGCCGCGCCGCGTCGCGGGGTTCGATCGGCATCTGGGCGATTCGTTCGGGCGGAAGATCGAAGTCAAAATGATCGATGCGCAAGGTTCAACTGGCCTCGCCCAGAGTCAACGCCGTAGTCCAATTGATGGCCTCCATGGCGAAGCTGGAAGAGCCGTCGTTAAGATCCACGGCAGCGATCAGGCACTTATAGAAAGCGTATTTGGACGGGCTATTGGTGACTACATGCTTTAACAGGTAATCGATGTCGCCACTCATGCGCTACAACTCCAAGACTTCCGGGAAACCTGGTGACGATATGGGCGAAGTCCACTAGCGTCAACTCGACAAACCTTGAGAAAATTGGCGCCGCCAGCTGGTTTTTCGCAAAGATGTTCCTAGGTGCGCTAGGCTGTCTAAGTGGCATTTCCGAAGCGTTAACAGAATTAGGCACGCCGCCTAGAGATTTACAGGTGTGCCGGTTTCCACCGATTTGACCACGGCCTCAAACACCGCCGTTCCGTGCACCGCATCATCGGGACTGAGTGGATAGGGGGCTTTGCCTGCTACGGCTTTAGCAAAGGCCTCCAGTTCAGCCCGCTCGATATCTGTTTTCGCGAACTTCTCTAGGTTCTCCTTGGCGCCGCCGATTTTGTAGTTGGCCAGGCGGTGGAAGTCACGAACCTCGGCCCAGCCGTGATTGCCGGAAACCCGTAGAAACCAGACTGGAGCGGTTTGGAACATGGTGGAAAAGACCCCCGTCGCCCCGGAGGCAAAACGCAGGGTCATAAATGTCACGGCGCTTTCGATGTCGCCGTAGGAGCGAACCTCACTAGTGGCATTGACCTGGGTGATGGGACCCATGATGGAAATCAATGCATCGGTCATGTGCACACCCAATCCCGTCATGGAGCCGGCTGGGCATTGCGTTGGATCGGAACGCCAGTGATCGGCGGAATAGTCGCGCCCAACGGAAGAGATATTGGCTTCAACGTGGACTGGATCACCAATCTCGCCGCCGTCTATTAGGTTGCGGAGGCGTTTCATACTGGGCAGAAACCGGCGGTTGTGGCCCAAGGCGCAGACTACGCCGGCGGTAGCGCAAGCGTTCCGGGCCCTTTCGGCGCTCTCCTTGGTCATGGTGAAGGGCTTCTCGACGAAAACGTGCTTGCCGGCCTCGGCAGCGGCGATGATCTGGTCCGTATGCTGACCATGGGGGGTGGCAATGATCACGGCGTCCAGGTTTTCGTCCTTCAATAGGTCTGCAAACGTATTGCGAAGATCGATGCGTTTGTCTGCACAATAGGCGGCCACTTTTTCTTTGCGGCCGGAGCAGCCAGCGACGACCGTCAACGTTTCGGATTTCCCATAGATTGAGTCAACAAGGACCTGGCCCCAACGGCCTAGTCCAGCAATTCCCGCGCGCAATTTCATTTTTTGTGTCCTCCGCAAAATATTCACGGCACAGATATAGGGCGCACGCTGAGTGCAAAGGTGCAAGCTTTTGAAATCTGTGCTTATGCCAAACTTTTTTGGGTGATGCGTCATCCGGCGGCAGACCGACGATGGCCATATCTTCGTCAACTACTTTCGCGATGGTCACCTGTACACCAGCATCCAGTCGCCGCTGGACATCCGTATCGGCACGCGCAGTAGCGCATGGTCAGGCCTCCCATCCGACCATGGCGCGGACGTCAGCCGGCGTATGGCCGGCGGCGCGCAGGCTTTGCAGCGTCTGCGCCTTGTCCCGCTTGGCGAAACGTTTGCCCTGCGCATCTGTCAGCAGTTTATGATGATTATAGGCGGGCGCCTCATAGCCCAACAGCGCCTGGAGTAGGCGATGTACATGGCTAGCCTCGAACAGGTCTTGGCCGCGAGTCACGATGGTGACACCCTGTAGATGGTCATCGACGGTCACTGCCAAATGGTAGCTGGCTGGCGTATCTTTTCGGGCCAAGACCACGTCGCCGAAGATCTCGGGCCGCGCCTGTTGGAGACCCGCCTCCGCGTCATGCCAAGTGAGGGTGGCTGTCACAGCGATGGCCTTGTCCATTTTCAGACGCAGGGCGTGGGGTGCGCCGGTCGCAAGGCGTTCGTTGCGTTCGGCCGATGATAGGTTCCGGCAAATCCCTGGATAGACCGGGCCATCGGGGCTGTGAGGTGCGTACCCGGCGGCGGTAATTTCCGCTTGAATATCCTTACGGGTGCAGAAACAAGGATAAAGGAGATCACGCGCAGCCAGGGCATTCAGCGCGCCTGCATAATCATCCATATGGGCTGATTGTCGGCGAACTGGCGTTTCCCAAGCCAGGCCCAGCCACGCCAAATCATCCAAAATCGCTTCGTCAAATTCTGGCCGGCATCGGGCAGTATCAATGTCCTCGATGCGGACTAAGAACCGCGTACCCTGGGCTTCCGCGAACAGGGCCGAATATGCGTGGCCCAAATGGAGATGCCCGGTGGGGCTTGGTGCAAATCGGGTCACACGTTCCATCAGTCAAGAGTGGCGCGTTGTTAACGGAGTGGCAATAGGGGCCGCGATATGTTTACAAACAGAATAGGATTTTCCATGGAGGCATCATGAGCGCCATCGTTGAACTGCACGGCCCCACCCAAGAGCCCGCGTCCGGCGGCCCAGCGAAGCAACTGGTCATTTTCTGTCACGGCCTTGGCTCCGATGGGAATGATCTGATCGGGCTTGCGCCCTATTTTGCGCGCGTTCTACCCGACGCCAAGTTCGTTTCCCCGAACGCACCGGATCAATTCGACATGGCACCTTTTGGCTACCAGTGGTTTTCCCTGTCCAACCCGAACGACGATCGCTTGTCCGGCGCCCAAGCAGCCGCGCCAATCCTGAACAATTACATGGACCAGCAGATGGCGGCGCATGGCCTGAGTGAAGCGGAGACCGCCCTGGTCGGTTTTTCGCAAGGCACCATGATGGCCCTGCATGTGGGTCTGCGCCGCGAGAAGCAGTTGGCGGGGATCGCCGGATACTCGGGCCGGCTTGTCGGGCCGGAACTGTTGCAGACAGAAATGAAGACTAAGCCGCCGGTCATGCTGGTCCATGGCGAAGCCGATGAGGTTGTGCCGCCATCGTCCCTTAAGGATGCCGTCAGTGCTCTGGCGGGTGTGGGTATCGACGCCATGTGGGAAATGCGCCCGGACCTGGGCCATGGTCTCGATGACCGGGGAATAACGATGGGCATGGAGTTCCTGGCAACGTGCTTTAGTGTGCCTCTGCCACAACCGAAGTAGCTGACGCGAAAGTTTAACAAAATCATCACGGAGTCTTATTTACGTGAGAATTACAACGTGTAGTATCCTTCAAATCAGAAAGATGGGGGATTATGTTGTCGACCGCTGAAGGTGTCTATCCAGCTTTGGTCCTCAACGCGGATTTTAGGCCGTTGAGCTATTTCCCGCTCTCGACCTGGTCTTGGCAGGACACGGTGAAGGCTGTGTTTATGGACCGGGTCAATGTGGTATCTGAATACGAACACCAGGTGCACTCCCCAAGCTTCGCGATGCAACTTCCAAGTGTTATCGCGCTCAGGAGATACGTACCCCTGCAAAGAAAGCCAGCGTTCACGCGCTTCAACGTATTCCTTCGTGACAGCTTCACGTGTCAATACTGTGGCAACGGCTTTCGTGCTGAAGACCTGACCTTTGATCATGTCATTCCTCGGGCCCGGGGTGGGCGTACCACGTGGGAAAACGTAGTCACCGCCTGTGCCCCTTGCAACCTTTGGAAGGGCCACAGGCTGCCGAGGAAGGCTGACATGTTTCCGCTGCGAAAGCCGGTTAGGCCAAGCAATTACCTCCTCCAGGAACGCGGTCGCGCGTTCCCGCCAAATTTTCTCCATGAAAGTTGGCGAGATTTTCTTTACTGGGATACGGAACTAGACGCTTAGCGCTCACCAGCAAACTGGCACGGAATTCGGGACACGATCACATCAATTCAACCGATGAGGTCTTTCGAACGCTTGTTGAAAAGCAGCCCTCCGTGGCAGTCGCGTAGAGTGCCGGTGTCAGTAGTGGTTATAGCCATAGGCAATGACGGTATTAGCGTTTGCAATGCCCTGTCGAATGGTTGACAGGCGGTTGGAAATCCCTATATTTCGCGCGATTATGCCCGAAAGTGGACCGGCGGCTGAGTTTTGCCCGTGTCCCGCCCCTTCTTCATGGAAGGATCAGGCTGACGGGATTTGAAAACAACACCCGGATAAACGAGGGGTGCCATGACCAAACGTCAAGAAACCAAGTACAAGATTAACCGCCGCTTAGGCGTCAACCTGTGGGGGCGTCCTAAAAGCCCAGTCAACACGCGCGACTACGGACCTGGCCAGCACGGTCAGCGCCGCCGTAAGCCTTCCGACTTCGGTCTGCAGTTGCAGGGCAAGCAGAAGCTCAAGGGCTATTACGGGAATATCTCCGAGAAACAGTTCCACCGCTACTATAAGGAAGCCTCCCAGGCCAAGGGCGACACGTCTGAGAACCTAATCGGTCTGTTGGAGCGACGTCTGGACGCGGTAGTCTACCGCATGAAGTTTGTGCCAACCGTCTTCGCGGCGCGCCAGTTCGTCAACCACGGCCACGTGAAGGTCAACGGTAAGCGGGTTAACATCCCGTCTTACCGGGTCAAGGAAGGCGATATCATTGAGGTACGTGAAAAATCTCGCCAGCTCCCCATGGTGCTGCTCGCTATCGAGAGCACCGAGCGTGACGTTCCTGAGTACATGGAAGTGAACTTCAACAAGCTTCAGGGTCAGTTTATCCGGGTGCCAAAATTTGATGACGTGCCCTATCCAGTGCAGATGGAACCAAACCTCGTTATCGAATATTATTCGCGCTAAACCGTTCCTCACAGGAAATCGTAAGTTTACCCGAAAACAAGGGGCATCTTGTCGGCATCTGAACTGCGCACCAATGCAGTTACCATTCTGGAATTTAAAATTTTTTGTTTGTTCGCTCTGTAACTTGTGCCCAATAACCGTGGTTGTTGAAATACGGAACGGAGTATCTTGTTTCAACCATCTTGTTTAAAAAATTATGCGCGCCGCTTTCCATGATCAGGGTCTTGCAAGGAGCACCTCGGATGAAGGCTTGAACGAATGCAGAGCTGACGAATAAGCCTTCAAAGAGAAATAGAATCTAAGCCCGGACGTCCAGAAGATTTCCGGGCACTGCGTCCTGCGGCCGCAGCGGACCTCCAATTGAATTATTTATCCGGTCCAACGAAAATTGGAGGTCTATTCGGGCCTGAAGATCAGCGTCGCGTTTGGCGATTCGGCGTTCGATAATCCGATTCGCCCGATTAATCTCGGCCTGACGTTGGTCTTCGGTGCGCTGTGCTAATTCATCGCGCTCGATGGCGTCATTGCGGGATGTTTCCAGGTCCCGGAGTAGCCGGGCTTCCGCGGCTTCTCGGCTATCACGAGACGAATTGAGCTCGTCTTCAATGGCACTTTGATTGCGCTGGAACACGGTGTCATTGTCGATAGTGTCCAGGACGCGCTGTTGTTCTTCGAAGCTCAGTTGAGCTTCAATTTCGAACTCAATGTCGTTACGGCGGTCTCGTATACGTTGCGCATCCAATGCCACTCGCTGGGCAATAATCTGCTGGCGGCGCTGGGCATCGTTAAATGAGTCTTGACGCCTCCGAACCACATTGGCGCGGTGTTGATCCAGGCGCTGCTGCTCAATCAGGAGCAAGCGCCTGCGTTGGGCAGAGGCAACTGCGGTAAATTCAGTCATCCGTTGGCAGATCTCACCTAACTTTTTAGTGCTTGAAACACCCCCGATTTTTGCAATCGACCTGTTATCGTTCAATCAAGTCGACCCCACCCTCGTCGACATAGCGTCTGACGATAACGAGAGAGAGCCCACTTCGCCAATGAAACCGGGGGCACCCTCTACCAAATTACTCCGCGGGCAACGTTAACATCTTCCAATCGGCGGCTATTTATTACTTTGATGGCCGATTGTCCGTCGGCTTATGCTTGTGCAACGCCCTTTTCTTCGAATATCTGCTGCAGTTCGCCAGATTCAGCCATTTCCCGGACGATATCGCAACCGCCGACGAACTCACCCTTGACATAAAGCTGGGGGATGGTCGGCCAGTTTGAGAACTGCTTGATACCCTCGCGAACTTCCATGTCTTGAAGAACGTCGACGCTCTTAAATTTCACTTGCAGGGTTGAAAGCAAGTGCGTGACGGCAGCGGAGAACCCGCACTGCGGCATCATAGGGCTGCCCTTCATGAACAGGACGACGTCGTTCTCATTGATTTCACCTTGAATACGGTCGAAGACGGGGTTGTCACTCATGGATAAATCCTCTCACTTAATTTGCGGCATCTTCCGGAACGCTGGTCTGTAAGGCGAGCGCATGCAAATCGCCCCCCATGCGTCCCTGAAGGGCCTGATAGACCATTTGGTGCTGTTGAACCCGGCTTTTACCGGCAAATGCCGACGATACCACATAAGCCGCATAGTGATCGCCGTCGCCACGAAGATCCTCGATGGTGACCTGAGCGTCAGGAATACCTTCCTTGATCAGGCCTTCGATTTCAGTCGCTTCCATGGCCATGGCGGTGGGCCCTTTCTGAGTGTTTCGGATCCATTGCGCATGACTACTGCTGTGCGGACCCGTTCCGTCGCACCTTTCCTAAGGGTATGGCCATAACTACGGACATCGTCAACCCTTGCTGGAGAAGGGATATTTGGGAGCCCCGAGTTACAGGTTATCGGCGAAATAGCAACGCATCGTTGCAAACTGGCAGCGGCGCTTGCCTTCGTTAAGACTAAGCATGACGTCTTTTGGCACCTCATGGCCTAGAAACAGCCATCTGGGTTGTTGTCCAGGCCGACGTCAGGTAATGAATCTGCGCGTAAAAGAGGGCAGACATGGCGACATTTGCACTTGGAATCGACATTGGTGGTACGTTTACGGACGTGGTCGCTTTCGTGCCGTCATCAGGCCGGCAAGTCAGTCGGAAGGTTCTGACATCTCATGACGAGCCGGCGCGCGCCGTGATCGATGGTATTGCCGCGGTCCTTGAGGATGACGCGTTGCAGGCAGAGGACTGCGATCGTCTGGTTCATGCCACGACCTTATTCACCAATGCGTTGATCGAGCGTAAAGGGGCGAAGACGGGCATGCTCACCACGCGAGGATTTCGCGACACCTTGGAAATCGGCCGTGAACGCAAGTACGAGCTTTACGACTTGGCCATTACCAAGCCGTCTCCCTTGGTGCCCCGGTCCTTGCGCCACGAAGTGTCGGAGCGGATCGGCGCGGATGGTTCCGTGCATCTTCCGTTGGATCATGAAGGGCTCTTGGCGTCGGCCCAGACCTTGGTAGATGACGGCGTGGAGGCCGTTGCCATAGTGTTCCTGCACGCCTATGCCAACGCGGCCCACGAACGCGAGGCTCTGGCGTTGCTGGCAGGGGCGTTTCCTGATCTGAGCGTGTCTATCTCCAGTGACGTGGCGCCCGAAGTGAGGGAGTTCGAACGCGCATCGACAACGGTTACGAACGCCTACGTTAAACCCTTAGCGGAACGCTATTTGGATCAGTTAGCTGCACGGGCGGCCGAACTCGGCATTTCCGCGCCCTTGCATCTCATGTTGTCGGCGGGAGGCTTGACCCATTTGGACGAAGCTAAGCGCGTGCCCGTGGAAATGCTGGAGTCCGGTCCGGCCGCTGGCGCCTTGGTTGCGGCATTCTTCGGACGCGAATTGGTGACTGTCGACGATCCCGGTGACCTCCTGGCCCTCGACATGGGGGGCACAACGGCCAAGCTGGCCATGGTCGAGGATGGTGAGCCCCGCACGACCTATGCCTTCGAGGCCGCGCGGCAGAGACGTTTCGCCGAGGGCAGCGGTCTGCCGATCCGCATATCCACCGTCGAGTTGATTGAGATCGGTGCCGGAGGTGGGTCCATCGCGCATCTGGATGCCCTGGGGTTGCTGAAGGTGGGGCCCGAAAGCGCCGGGTCGGACCCGGGGCCCTCCAGTTACGGCCTAGGCGGATCGGATGCGACGGTGACCGATGCCGATTTTGCGTTGGGATATCTGGACGCGGCTGGATTTGCAGAAGGAAATGTTGCCATTGACCTGGATGCTGGATCGCGGGCGTTGTCGGCGCTGGCCACGGCAGCAGATCTGGATACCCTGATACTTGCCGCGGGCATTCACGACGTGGTCAATGAAAGCATGGCCAGCGCGGCGCGCGTGCATGTTGCCGAGCAAGGTCGAGATCCGCGCGATTTCACTTTGCTTTGCACGGGAGGCGCTGGGCCGGTCCATGCTTTCGGTGTGGCCCGCAAGCTTGGCATCAAGCGCATTCTGTGTCCACCGTCGGCAGGCGTGGCCTCGGCCCTTGGTTTGTTGGTTGCGCCGGCGCGGGTCGATAAGGTGGCGACCATCGGGTTTCGTGTCGCCGATGGGAATCTTGCCGAGTTGGAGGCGGCATTTGTGGCTCTTGAGGAGGATGCCGCCGGAGTTCTTGTGGGAACGGGCTTGCCCTTGGCAGACATAACGCATCACCGCCTTGCCGATGGCCGCTTTGTCGGCCAGGGATTTGATCTAGTAGTGGATTTGCCGCCAGGTCCTTATGACACCGAAGATGAAAAGGCCGTTCGCAATGGGTTGATTGGCGCGTTCGAAAAGGTTTACCGGCAGCGCTTCAACCGGACGCCGCCGGATGTGCCCATTGAGTTTATCAATGCCCGCCTTTCGGCACGCCTATTCGTTCCTGGAGGCGGAGACGTTATGACCCCGTCGCGCGCGGCGGAAGGCGATGGGCGTATTGGCGAGCGTGAAGCCTATTTCCCCGACGCCGGTGGTTTGACTGAGACCGCGGTTCACGACCGCCGCCGCATGGTAGCAGGAACCATTGTGAATGGGCCGGTGATTATCGCGGATTCTGGTTCGACCTTGATCGTGGGACCTGGGGGCCGCGCCGAGGTCCGCGTCAGTGGCAATATCGTTGTGCACTTGCTGGGAGAAGAGGGGAAAGCATGAGATGACGTCCAAACCCACAGCATACAACGCTATCCAGCTAGAGGTCCTGTGGACACGGCTAATCTCTATCGTCGACGAAGCGGCCAAGGCGATTGTTCGAACTGCCTTTTCGACCCTTTCGAATGAGGCAAATGATTTCGCCTGTGTGCTGACGGACGCCTGCGGCCGTTCCTTGGCTCAGAATTCAGGGTCCATCCCGTCTTTTATTGCGACCCTGCCGGCGACGGTTCGACATTTTCTCGATCATATCGGAGCTGAGAACATGCGGCCTGGTGATATCCTGGTCACCAATGATCCGTGGAAAGGCACCGGGCACTTGCCGGATGTTTGCATCGTACAGCCGATCTTTCGTGGTGATCACTTAGTAGCATTCGCCGCCACGACATCGCACGTCCCCGACATCGGCGGACGCATCCGCGCTCTGGAGGCGCGCGAGATTTATGAAGAGGGCCTGCAAATTCCAATGATGAAGCTGTCCGACGCCGGTCAGGTCAATGATTTCTTGGTCCGCATGATTCGCATGAATGTCCGCACGCCGGATCAGACTATGGGTGACATTTGGGCTCAGGCCGGTGCCGGCGGACTGATGGCGGTTCGGCTTCTGGCCATGATGGACGATTATGACTTGGACGATCTGGAGTGCTTGGCAGATGAGTTATTCCGCCGCTGCGAAGGAGCGATGTGCGCGGCTATCGCCGACGTGCCCGACGGCACCTATCGTTACACTATGGAAGCGGACGGCATGGATATTCCTTTCCATTTCGAGGTCGCGTTGACGGTAGATGGCGAAGCCATCGTCGCTGATTATACCGGCACAACCCCGGCTCAGCCGCGCGCCGTGAACTGCCCCATGACCTACACCTACGCCATGACTGCCTACGCCGTGAAATGCGCGCTATTGCCAGATTTGCCGAACAATGACGGCATGTTCCGACCGATCGCCGTCACTGCGCCGCACGATTGTCTGATCAACCCGCAGTTCCCGTCTGCGGTCTCGGCCCGGGCTAGTGTTGGCCATTACCTGCCCGTGGTCGTCTTTGGAGCCTTGGGGCAGGCCGTCCCAGACCGGGTCATGGCAGGCGCTGGATCACCCTTGTGGGCGCTGACCCAGACGGGCTATCGGGATGATGGATCGGCCTACGCCAACGTCTTATTCTTCAATGGAGGGATGGGCGCTCTAGCGAACAAGGACGGAGAAAGCTGTCTCAGCTGGCCGTCCAACATCTCATCCACACCGGTAGAGGTGGCGGAACGCAATGCGCCGTTGATCTTTCACAAGAAGGCCTTGCGATCAGAATCTGGCGGTGCCGGCCGTCATCGGGGCGGTGCGGGTCAGGATATTCTGATGGAATGCACCAATGATACCCCCATCGCCATGATGTTCATGGCGGAACGGACCCGCGTTCCTGCACCTGGCTTTGATGGCGGTTGCGATGGCGAGATCGGTGACGTTCAGATCAATGGCGAAAGTGTTAATCATCGGACCCAGCACGTCCTGAAGAAAGGCGACAAAATTTTGCTTCGGACGCCGGGTGGTGGCGGGTATGGGGCTTGATCTCTGGACGGACTTGCCTTGAAAGACCCCTCACAAACGTAAAAATAGGCCACCAGGACGAGAAACCCGAAGTGATAACATGCCCTCGCGGCGCAACACCTAGAGACTGAGGAAAAATATGCAGCAACGAAAACTTGGACAAATGGGTACGCCCGTGTCCGCCATTGGGTACGGCGCCATGTCATTTACGGACTTTTACGGTCCGGCGACAGAAGAGGGCTCGGAGGCGATCTTGGCGCAATGCATCAATCTTGGAATCACGCATATCGACACGTCCAATGCCTATGGCCTCGGCAAATCGGAAAACCGGATCGGCACGTTCCTCGCCAAGCAGGGCAAGCAGGCACAGGATTTTTTCAAGATCGCGACCAAGGCCGGCATCACCCGTGACGCTGATGGAAAGCGGAAATTCGACAACAGCCCCGAACACTTACGCGCCTCCCTTGACGCCTCGCTAGAGCGCCTAGGCGTAGAGCAGGTGGAGCTCTTTTATGTGCACCGGCGCGACTTGGACTACTCGATCGAGGAAGTGGCGGAAACGCTCGCTGAACTAATCAAGTCTGGTAAGACCCGGCAAATTGGCTTCTCTGAGATCGCCCCAACGCAGTTGGCCCTGGCGAACGCTATCCATCCCGTCGGTGCGGTGCAGTCGGAATATTCGCTGTCCACCCGTTCACCAGAGATGGGTCTCGTAAAGCGGACGAAGGAACTGGGCACGACATTGGTCGCCTTCAGTCCCGTCGGTCGGGCTCTGCTGACGGATACGCCCATTGACTACGAGACCTGTCAGACGCTGGAATTCATGAAGGTCAATCCGAGGTTCCTGCGGCCCAATCACGCGCGTAACATCGAGGCGACAGCATCTTTCCGGGCACTGGCCGCCGAAATGGGGCACCGCACCTCATCGTTGGCCATTGCCTGGCTGCTGCACCAGGGCGAGCATATCTTGCCTATTCCGGGGACGCGATCCATCGAACACCTGAACGAACTGACCGCTGGCGCGGACATCGCGCTCACGGAAAGCGACCTGGCGGCCATCGAGGAGATCCTGCCCATTGGTTGGTGCCACGGCGACCGTTACGCCGTCGGCCAGTGGGTTGGACCGGAGAAGTACTGCTGATCGAGTGATTTGCCCCGAGAATGGACCCTTTCAAAGGGGCATTCGCTGGTTGCCCCATGTAGGCATCTGCCAATATCTCTTCCGTCCGGCCATAGGCGGTGCTGGTCGCCCGCCTGGTCCCTTCGCCAGGTTTTCATATACAGTCTTATGGAACGGTAAGGAACGCGGACGCTCTCATCAATCAAACTGTACCCATAAATGCGGGCATCCAGCTCTCGTGCGCATTGCGGATCTCGGTAAGGGAACGCGAAAAGCCGGCGACGCTGAAGCTGTGGCCGCCAGAAATGCCGATCGCGGTGGCGGGGACACCCGCATCGGACGCCGCGCTCAGGACATCTTCCGGTGACGTCGTGGCGATCAGATAACGAGCCTGATCTTCGCCGAACAGCCATGCGTGCAATGAGATTTTGCCGGCTGCTTCCTTATCTAGGGTGACGCCGACCCTACTAGCCATGGCCATTTCGGCGACGGCGGCGGCAAGGCCGCCGTCGGAAAGGTCATGACAGGCGACAACAGAACCGGCGTTGATCTGGCCCCGGACAAAATCGCCGTTCAGGCGTTCCGCGGAAAGATCGACCGGCGGTGGCGCGCCGTCTTCTCGGCCCTCGATCTCGCGAAGGTACATGGATTGACCCAGGTGGCCGCCTGTCTCGCCGATCAGCAAGATGGTCAGTCCTTCGGTCGTGATGCCGATTCCCACGGCTTTTGAGCTGTCGTCGATGAGCCCGACGCCGCCGATCGCTGGCGTAGGTAGGATAGCCTCGCCGTTAGTCTCGTTGTAAAGTGACACGTTGCCCGACACGACTGGGAACTCCAGCGCTAGGCATGCTTCGCGCATGCCATTAATAGCGCCGACGAACTGGCCCATGATCTCTGGGCGTTCCGGGTTGCCGAAATTCATGCAGTCGGTGATGGCCAGCGGTTGTGCACCCGTTGCGGTGATGTTGCGCCAGACTTCGGCCACCGCATGGCGGCCGCCTTCTACTGGATCGGCCTGACAATACCGGGGCGTGCAGTCTGTGGCGATGGCTAGCGCCTTGTTGGTCCCGTGAATGCGGACTAAGGCGGCGTCGCCACCGGGCCGCCCCTTACCCATCGTATCCGCCATGACCATGTGGTCGTACTGTTCCCAGATCCAACGTTTGGATGCCATGTCCGGCGCGCCCATGAGCTTTGTCAGGGCCGCCAATGGATCGTTGGGTGGGGGGATGCTTTTGGCGTCGATGCTGGCGAGCTTTGGTGTCGGTGTCCAGGGGCGGTCTTTCTCATCGTACTCGGGCGACGCCAGCGCAAGCGGGTCGATGGGCAGGTCAGCGACCTTCTCGCCATGATGCATTAGCACCATGCGGCCAGTGTCCGTGAGGGTGCCAATGACAGCAAAATCAAGTTCCCACTTCTCGAAGATGGCGCGGGCTTGATCCTCTGAACCGGGCTTCAGGACCATGAGCATCCGCTCCTGGCTTTCCGATAGCATCATTTCGTAAGCTGTCATGTTCTCTTCGCGCTGGGGCACGTTGTCGAGGTTGAGTGAGACCCCCATGCGTCCCTTCGACGCCATCTCAAAGCTCGACGAGGTCAGCCCTGCCGCGCCCATGTCCTGGATGCCGACGATGCAGTCCGTCTGCATGAGTTCCAGGCAGGCTTCGATCAGAAGCTTCTCCGTGAACGGATCACCGACCTGGACAGTGGGGCGCTTCTCTTCGGAATCCTCTGTGAATTCGGCCGACGCCATGGTTGCACCGTGGATGCCGTCGCGTCCGGTTTTAGATCCCACATAGATCACTGGATTACCTGCGCCCGTGGCGGCGGAATAGAAGATTTTGTCCGTGTCCACGACGCCGACGGTCATAGCATTGACAAGGATGTTACCATCGTAGGCGGCATGGAAGGTGCATTCGCCGCCTACGGTGGGGACGCCGACACAGTTTCCATAGCCGCCAATACCCGCGACGACGCCGTCGACCAGATGTTTGGTCTTTGGGTGGTCGGGCTGACCGAAGCGCAGGGAATTCATATTGGCTATGGGACGCGCGCCCATGGTGAAGACGTCGCGAAGGATGCCCCCCACGCCCGTCGCCGCGCCTTGATAGGGCTCGATGTAGGAGGGGTGGTTGTGGCTTTCCATTTTAAACACGACGGCCTGGCCGTCGCCGATGTCTATGATGCCGGCGTTCTCGCCTGGGCCGCAAATCACCCACGGCGCCTCCGTTGGCAGCGTCTTCAGCCAATACTTGGACGATTTATAGGAGCAATGCTCCGACCACATGACGGAGAAAATACCGAGTTCCGTTATGTTCGGCTCGCGCCCCATGATCTCCAGGACTTTGCCGTACTCGGCCGGCGATAAGCCATGTTCGGCAACAATTTTAGGTGTGATTGCAGGTGTTAGATTGGCCGTGTCATTCATGGCGCTTTCATAGCAGATCAAGCGCGTTTGACAACGACACGTGCGGGTCTCGGCTATGCTGTCTCATTACGACCAGAAAAGCATTTGCGATCATTGGACTTTTCCGGGAGCTTTCGGTTTTGGTGGCCACCTTAACCGCGAGCGATCCGCCTTTGGTTGAAGCTGCAAAGGCGGGTGATTCGGCGCGGTCCAAGATGCCAAGTTGATAGAGAAAGACCACGATCCAAGCTGTCACCAAGCCTTAGCCCATATAGGGATAAGCGATGTAATAAAGCGGTGGATCGTCGCTGAGCGGAAGGATGGCTATCCGCGCTTAGGAGAGGGCTTGGACCAATCCCTTGAACATGGACTGACCGTCGGTGCCACCCAACTCTGCATCGGCCAGGCGCTCTGGGTGTGGCATCATGCCAAGCACCGTTTTACGCTTGTTATAGATACCGGCAATTCCAAGTTGCGAGCCGTTGGGATTTGCGGCATCGGTCACGGCGCCCGTTTCATCGCAATAGTGGAAGGCGACGCGGCCCGTGTCTTCCAGTTTCTTCAGGGTCTCGTCATCGGCGAAATAGTTACCGTCGTGGTGCGCGATAGGAATGCGGATCAACTGGTCCGGCGTGTATTGACTGGTAAACACCGTGTCGTTGGCGGCGACCTTTAGGTGCACATCCCTGCACACGTATTTCAACGCTGCGTTCCGCATTAGCGCGCCGGGCAGGAGGCCCGACTCGGTCAAGACCTGAAAGCCGTTGCATACGCCAAGCACCGGCACGCCCTTGGTGGCCTGGTTGACAACCTCTTTCATGATCGGCGATTTTGCCGCCATGCAGCCGGCGCGGAGATAATCGCCGTAGGAAAAGCCGCCTGGTACGGTGATCAGGTCAACGACCGGCATCTCGGAATCTCCGTGCCAAACCATCACCGGCTCGGAACCCATGGCATTCCTGAGCGCCACTTGCATATCGCGATCGCAATTGGATCCGGGAAAGACGATAACAGCGGCCCTCATCGGCGGGTCTCCCTTGCTAGCGGGCTTTAGGCGTCGGCGATCTCGATGACGTAGTTCTCGATAACCGTGTTGGCGAGCAGTTTTTCGCACATGTCGGTGACCTTGGCGCGGGCGACGTCGGCGTCCGTGTCCGAGAGCTCAAGTTCGATAAACTTGCCCTGGCGAACGTCGTCGATGCCGTCGAAACCAAGCCTATCAAGGGCATGCTGCACAGCCTTACCCTGGGGATCGAGAACGCCGTTCTTTAGGGTCACGTGAACTTTCGCTTTCATGGGTGTGGTCTTGTTTATGCTTGTTGGATGGTATCCGGACCCTTGAAATCCGAGGGTCTTGATTCGGGCAAGATACCGAGGCGGCGGGCCACCTCTTGATAGGCTTCCTCAACCCGGCCCAGGTCCTTGGAAAACCGGTCCTTGTCCATCGGTTCATTGGTATGCAGATCCCAAAGCCGGCAATTGTCGGGGCTGATCTCATCGGCGAGGACGATGCGCATGTGCTCGTTTTCCCAAAGCCGCCCAAACTCCAGTTGCACGTCGACAAGGCGCAAGCCGATGCCGAGGAATAGGCCGGTCAAGAAATCGTTGATTCGGAGTGACAGCGTCAAAATCTCGTCGATGTCCTGAGGATGAGCCCAGCCAAAGGCCGTGATATGCTCTTCCGTGACCATGGGGCTACCCAACTCGTCGGACTTGTAATAGAACTCGACGATGGACCGCGGCAGGGTCGTGCCTTCCGGCATGGCGAAGCGTTCCGCTAGGCCGCCGGCTACGATGTTCCGAACGACGATGGTGACCGGAATAATCTCTACCTCGCGGACCAGCTGTTCACGCATGTTGAGGCGGCGAACGAAGTGGGTTGGTACGCCGATCTCACCTAGGCGCTGCATGAGGTATTCAGAGATACGGTTGTTGAGGACGCCCTTGCCAGTAATAGTTCCAGCCTTGCGCGTTTGCTGTACGTAGGCGTCATCCTTGAAGTACTGCACCAGGGTTCCTGGTTCTGTTCCCTCAAAAAGAACCTTGCCCCGGCCCTCGTATACTTGCCTGCGTCTGGCCATGAGTTTTTGTCTCGATTGGGTGGATCACGTACCCGTTAGAACCGTGCTCCTCTTAGCAGGAGTCTTGCCCAAAAACAATGACCGCGATGCGTCGACGCCTTGCCTCTGTAGAGGGCCAAATCCCCTCCACGGTGCGGTCCATGACGCCCTAGGAGACCCGCCCTGGGGAAATTTCTAAATGCGATAGGCTGCCGCCGTCGAGGGCCAGCAGGTTGCGCACTGTGGCGCCGTCGGGCACGGTCGCGTCCGGGGTCGCCGGGAGCGCTTTCGTGATGAAGAGCCTTACATGGTGACCGGTGCGTAGGGGGTTTCGTCTGGCCGGCCAGGGCAGTAGTGCCATTGAGGCAGAACGCCCACGCGGTCCACGTTGGGCAGCGCGATAAGCGATGAAGAGACCGTGCCGAAGCCATAATCCGTGTCCACGTTCATTGAGCCCCGAAAACTCGCGCCCGGTTCTGTTTCCCGCGAGCCCAGGAGCATCTTCCAGACGTTCCAGTCGTCGGCGTCGGGTTTCGGGTAAGGCGCGCGGCGGAACCGATCCAGGTGGAATCGTATGCGCGATGAATCTCTGGTCGAATTGAGATCGCGGGACGTGATCATCGAAAGCCCGTCCGGGACCGGTGCGGTCATGATGAAGTGGCCGTCCGATTTAACCCAGAAGGCTTCGTGCGTGTCGGCGATGATCATGTTAAAGGACCGGTAGCTAGATGGCTCTAACAGGGCGAGCGCCCGGGTTGCCGCGCGGGCTTCGGCGTGGTCGCAGGCCTCCAACGGCAACTCGCCGCGAGAGCGCTTCTCCGGGTCGGGGCCCAGCGAGTCGCGTCGGTTTAGGATAGCGGCCACGACCCGTTCGTTGTTCAACGCCAGCCATGTGCCGCCGGCTAATTCATCCTGCCCGGCCACTACGTTGTCACGATCGTCCCAGTGCCGAGCCGGCGGCCGCGCGGCGCGGTCACTCATTTCATCCCGATTGGCACCGATTAGGACCGGCCAGTCATGAGCCGGACGGCGCAGGATCACCACGGTACACATCCCCCCTCATAACCCGTTTTGCCGGGGCTGACCAGAACCGGCGGAGAATACCAAGATGCGTCACAATCGGATGCTTGCGGGGCTGCCGAAAGGTCCTTATATCAAAGCCAGAATTCTACGAGCCGAAGCGGCCACGCAGGGCCTGCAAACAAGGCTCACGCGTAGGGAAGTATTGGAGGCTGACATGTCCGACGTCATCAACGATCGCGAGCGCGGTGAAGAGCGCAAGTACCAGATGGAGCAGGAAATGCAGTTCAAGGTGGACGCCCGCCGGAACAAGCTTCTGGGGCAATGGCTGGCTGAGGCGTTCGGCATGGGGCCGGCGGAAACCAAAGAGTACGCCAAGGCCGTGGTCATGGCTGACCTGGATGAGCCGGGTATCGAAGATGTTATTCGCAAGGTCATGGCCGATATCGACGAGCGCGGCACCGATATCACTGAAGACCGGGTGCGGGCAAAAATTTTCGAACTAGACGGTGTCGCGGTCGAGCAACTACGCGAGGAGGGCTGAAGTCCTCCTTTCTAGGCCGCTTTCTCGGTAAGCTCAGTCTTGAGCTAGGCAAACAACCCGATCAGCGATCCCATCAGGGCACGGATTGCCGGGGGAAGTGCCATGTCCGGATGAACCAAGGTCTATAGGGTCTTCGTGATGTCCTCGGGCAAGAAATGCTGGAGATGGCTGAGGTTGACCACGCCTAGGGGGCGTGCGGCCTAGACCTTGCCGAAAACCCGCTGGAAGATCGTGTCCACGTGTTTGGTGTGATAGGCTACCGGATCAACGTTGAACAATTCATCCAGGTCGGCCTCGCTTAGCACGCCTGTCAGATCATCATCCCGCGACAAGAAAAACATGAGCCGGTTACCGCGTCCAGCCGCCTCCCGGTCCTCGTCCGTCAGCTCAATGGTGGCGTCCGGGTTGTCGGGGTCGATGCCAAAACTGCGCCAGACCTTCATGGCATTGCGTTGCACGATTTTATAGCCCTTTTCACGGCTGAAACCACGCTGCGTAAGCGCTAGCAGGACGCGTTGCGAATCGTGTATGCCGCCGAACTTGTTCAGGTGCTCGAGCATGTTGTTCGGATAGACCACCAACTTTTCGATCACCTCCGCAATCCGGTTTAGGGCGAAATCGAGGGTCACCGTGGCGTCCGGGCCGATCATACGCTCCACTGATGAATGCGAGATGTCACGTTCATGCCAAAGCGCCACATTTTCTAGCGCTGGCACCACGCTCATGCGGACGATCCGGGCTAGGCCGGTCAGGTTCTCGGTCAGGATTGGGTTGCGCTTGTGGGGCATTGCCGATGAGCCTTTTTGTCCCGGCGCGAAGTACTCCTGGGCCTCGCGGACTTCGGTCCGCTGCAGGTGCCGGATCTCTATCGCCAACCGCTCTAGGGCCGAAGCCGTGATGGCCATGGCTGCGAAGAAGGCGGCGTGTCGGTCACGGGGAATAACCTGCGTGGACACGGGTTCTGGGGTCAGGCCCATTTTCTCGGCAACGTGGGCTTCGACGCTGGGGTCGATATTAGCGAAGGTGCCCACCGCGCCAGAAATGGCGCAGGTGGCGATCTCCATGCGGGCGACCTTAAGACGTTGGTGGCAGCGAGCGAATTCAGCGTAGTGTCCGGACAGCTTGACCCCGAACGTCGTCGGTTCTGCGTGGATGCCGTGACTACGGCCGATACATGGCGTCAGCTTGAACTCCCGAGCCCGCAATTCTAGTGCCGTTAGTACCTTGTTCACGTCCGTCAACAGAAGGTCTACCGCTTGGCTCATCTGCACGGCCAGGCAGGTGTCAAGCACATCCGAGGAGGTCATGCCCTGGTGGACGAAACGCGCCTCCTCACCCACTTGTTCGGCCAATTCAGTGAGAAAGGCAATGACATCATGACGGGTTTCCCGTTCAATCTCATCAATGCGCTGGATGCGCTGATCCGTATAGGGAATATTGCCGTGTTCCCACACCGCCTTGGCGGCCTCCGCCGGTATCACCCCCAGCTTGGCCTGCGCGTCACAAGCGTGTGCTTCGATCTTGAACCAAATGCGGAACTTATTGGCAGGTTCCCAGATGGCGGCCATCTCGGGGCGAGAATAACGGGGGATCATGGCGGGCTCCCAATCGCAGAAAAATAACGTCACGTTTTGCCTAAGCGACGATACGTGGTATATTCCTGCGAACCGGTGAAGTAAACCGCTGGACCACGATCTACTGGGCTCCGAGGAGCCGTAGATAGACCTAATGGTAAACACGCCCATGGTGGACCTGCCGGAGATTCCGCATCACCACATGATCGACTTGGCGCCAGTCGCGCTGGTCCAGGCGGATGCGGAACGCTTCCGCGCGATCATAGCGGCCGGTACGGATCACTACGGGCAGCGAACGCTGGCTGTAGGCGATGCGATCTCCCGTCGCTGGCTTGCGGCGTGCTCCAATCCCTATGCTGCGGAAATTGAGGCGATCGCGGCTATTGCTGGGACGCCGGGCGCTTTTCTGTTGAACCTTTCCTACGAATGGACGTGCACCACTAGTGCCACGGCCGATCCGTCTGGGACAGGAAATCGAATGCTCCGGACGTTGGATTGGCCGATGCAGGGATTGGGCAAAAACGTCGTCGTGGCGACCATGGAAGGGGCGGCGGGGATCTATAAGAATGTCACCTGGCCGGGGTTCGCGGGTGTTGCCACGGCTATGGCCCCGGACCGATTTTCGGGGGCCATCAACCAACCGCCCATGCGCAAGTGGAGCCCATCGTGCTGGTTGGATTGGGGAATCAACCGCTGCCGCTTGTGGCGACGACGCGCCTTGCCGCCTATGCATGCGTTACGCCAGGTTTTTGACACCTGCCGAACCTACGCAGAAGCGAAGAAGGCCCTGAGCGAGATGCCCCTAGCCATGCCGGCTTTCTTTACACTGTCGGGGACCGAACCGGACGAAGGGTGTGTCATCGAGCGCGAAGAGGAAGCGGCTCACGTGCGAGAGGCGCCCGCCAGCGTGGCCAATCATTGGATCGCCGCCGATATCCCCGGCCGGTATCGCGGTATCGAAAGCCATGCCCGGTTCAAGCTCATGGAATCCCTGCGTGATGTTGTGCCGGACGACTTTTCCTGGGTGCAGTCCCCGATCCTCAACGAAACCACGCGTTTGGCCGTGGTCGCTAATGCGAAACTGGGCATGCTAATTGTTCAGGGCTGGGAGGCGGACGGCCCTGCGACGCGAATCTTTCGGTATGGTGTTCCCGCCTGATTCTGAAACGCTGGACCCGGGTTCCGTTTGAACGACGGTTCCGGTTCATGTTCAATGCGGATGCAAGGACTTAGGAAATTTGGTGGGGACAAGCTCAGAATGCCGAAGAATAAGTTGAGCCGTGAGGAATTGGCCGAACGCGTCGCCGTTGCACCGTTCCATCAGTGGCTGGGGTTGGAATTGACTAACATGGACGAAAAGGGGATCGAACTGACGGTTCCCTGGCGCGAGGAATTTGTCGTTAATGTGGAATTGGGGTACACGCACGGCGGTGTCCTGGCGACACTAATCGATGTGGCTGCGGACTATGCCATCGCGGCCAAGTTGGGCCGACCGGTGCCCACCATCGACATGCGTGTCGACTATCACCGTCCCGCCTTTCAAGGGAACTTGATCGTCAAAGCGCAGGCTTTGAAGCTGGGTGGGAACTTCTGTACCGGCGAGGCGCAGGTTTATGATGAGAAGGGCAAGCTCCTGGCCAGCGGCCGAGGAGTTTATCTGTCCGTGCCCTTGGGGTGACCTTGGGGTTGATCAGGCTCAAGAAGGAGAACAAGGAATGCGAGCTGTAGTCCTTTATGAACACGGGGGCATGGCCAACTTCATCTATGAAGAGAACTACCGTGACCCGGAATGCGGATCCGATGACGTCATCGTCGCCGTCAAAGCCTGCTCCTTGAACTACCACGATCTGTTTACCCGTAACGGCATGCCGGGGATCACGCTTGATCTGCCGCGCATCTGCGGATTGGACGCTGCTGG
>DFRF01000164.1:30640-41416 GCA_002378125.1 Rhodospirillaceae bacterium UBA3470
ATTGACCCACGCGACCGACAGGGTGCCGGCTTGTTCGGCGAAACGGTGGATGGCGGGTTAGCCGAATACGCCCGGGTTCCGGCCCATCAGCTCGTCCCAATACCAGAAAATGTCGGCTTCACAGAGGCCGCCAGCCTGCCTGTCGCCTATGGCACGGCGCATCGCATGATGGTCACCCGCGGCGAGGTGACGGCCGACGACAAGGTGCTGATCCTGGGCGCCAGCGGTGGCGTTGGAACGGGCGCGCTCTTGTTGGCGAAGATTATTGGCGCCGAAGTGGTTGCTTGCGGTTCCTCACAAGCGAAACTGGATGCCCTGACGGAGATGGGTGCCGACCACGTGATCGATTACATGGAAGTGGATTTCGTGAAAGAGATCTGGAAGCTTTATGAGAAACCGCACCGGCGTAAGGAAGCTGGCGGTGTGACTGTCGCCGTGAACTTCACGGGCGGGGATACCTGGGTGAAAACCATGAAATGCCTACGCCGAGGCGGTCGACTTCTCACCTGTGGAGCAACGGCGGGCTATGACCCGGCGACAGATCTTCGCTATGTCTGGAGCTTCGAGTTTGATATCCGGGGCTCCAATAGCTGGGAGCCGGAGGATTTGACAGCGCTTCTTGATATGATCAGTACGGGCGAGCTACAGGTGCCCATTCATCACACCTACCCGTTAACGGAGGCGCAAGAGGCGCTCAGGGTCATTGAGGAACGAGAGGTCATCGGAAAGGTGATTGTTGCGCCGTGATCCACTGCCGCCGAGACGTCGTCTTGTCCTGCTTTTTAAATTTCTCGAACAACCTTCCCTTTTTAACCCGGTTTTAGGATATGACTCGATCCATCGAGAGTTGCCGCCGTCTGATGGCGCATCGGCGGAATGTCTTGCCGATAGGGATGTGCGTGTCGATTGTGAAGACATGGTCGTGGACTTGGTGTCTGAAAGCCAGCGCATGATTAATCATCTCGGCATATGGTGGATTGCCACATGCCTCAAATTTTGTGACACGGTCTAGGGTGTATCCATTAGGGCAAGGTTGCAGGTAAGGCAGCCTTTCTACAACAAGGCGGAGGGCGTTGCCGGAGCTATGAACAGTGGCAGCCACCGTTCAGCACAAGTCTGATCGGCGATGAAGCGCCCAAATAACCTATCCGCGTCCCACGAAGGGCATCTGGGTCGCCATGATAGTGATGAACTGGACGTTGGTCTCCAACGGCAGACTGGCCATGTGAACCACCGCGTTGGCCACTTCGTCGGCTTGCATCATGGGCTCGATGGCGATATCACCCCGTGCCTGTTTGACACCTTCGGCCATGCGCGCCGCCATTTTGGTAATGGCGTTCCCGATGTCGATCTGGCCTACCGCGATGTTGTGCTGTCGTCCGTCCAGCGAGAGCGTCTTGGTAAGGCCCGTGATGGCGTGCTTGGTGGCCGTATAGGGCGCAGAATCAGGCCGTGGCACATGCGCTGAGATCGATCCGTTGTTAATGATACGTCCGCCCTGAGGGTCTTGATTCTTCATCACTCGGAAAGCCTCCCGGGCGCAGAGGAAGGAGCCCGTGAGGTTTACGTCGACGACCAGTTGCCACTGGTCGACCGTCAGCTCCTCGAAGGGGACGCCCGGCGCGTTGGTGCCGGCATTATTGAATAGCAGATCAAGCCGCCCGAAGGTCTCGCAGGTCTTTGCAAACAGGGTCGCGACCTGGGTTTCATCGGTGACGTCCGTTGCGACGGCTAGGCCTTCGCCCAGAACCTCGCCGGCCATGGAGATGGTCTCTACCAGCGTATCGGCCTGCCGACCGGCTAGTGTGACCTTGTAACCTGCGTTCAGGAGTGCGGTGGCGGTAGCGCGGCCGACACCGGACCCTGCACCGGTAACAATGGCGGTGTTACCTTCTTTGGACATGTAACGCCCTTAATCTGTGATTGTTATTCTGCAGCGTCCATATAGGCCTCTAGGGGTGGGCAGGTACAGACCAAATTGCGATCGCCGTGGACATTGTCGACTCGGCTTACGGGGGACCAGTACTTGGAACGACGCAGGGTTTCGACCGGATAGGCGGCGTTTGCCCGACTGTAGGGATGGAGCCAATTGTCATCGGTGACCATACCTACCGTATGCGGCGAATTGACCAGCGGGTTGTCGTCGGCGGGCCACTCCCCGGTAGCCACCCGTTTCGCTTCGCTGGCGATGGCGATCATGGCGTCGCATATGCGGTCCAATTCCTCGCGCGGTTCGGATTCGGTCGGTTCCATCATCAGCGTTCCGGCCACGGGCCAGGACATGGTGGGGGCGTGGAAGCCATAGTCAATCATGCGCTTCGCGACGTCATCGACTGTCAACCCGGCATTCTCCTGGATCGGACGGGTATCCAGAATGCATTCGTGCGCCACTAGTCCGCTTTGGCCCTTGTAAAGTGTGTCGTAATGCCCCTCCAGGCGCTTGGCGATATAGTTGGCAGCTAGGATCGCGACTTGGGTCGCCCGCTTCAGGCCGTTACCACCCATCAGTTTGATGTAGCTCCAGGAGATGGGGAGGATCGACGCGGATCCCCAGGGCGCCGCTGAAATGGCGCCTAGTCCGGTCTCCGGCCCAGCTTCCGCAACAACAGAGTGGTTGGGTAGATAGGGCGCCAAATGCGCCTTCACGCCGATGGGCCCGACGCCGGGTCCTCCGCCGCCGTGTGGGATGCAGAAGGTCTTGTGTAGGTTCAGGTGCGACACATCGCCGCCGAATTCCCCCGGCTTGCAGATGCCAACCATGGCTTGAAGGTTGGCGCCATCTATATAGACCTGTCCGCCGTGCTGATGAATTAGCTTGCAGACGTCCCGGACCGTGGTTTCGAACACCCCGTGCGTGGAGGGATAAGTGATCATGATGGCGGCCAGGTCGTTGCTGTGCTTCTCGGCTTTCGCCTCTAGGTCCCTCGTATCGATGTTGCCCGCATCGTCGCAGGCAACCACCACCACTTTCATGCCGGCCATGATGGCGCTGGCGGGATTGGTGCCGTGCGCGCTGGACGGGATCAGGCAGATGTGGCGATGGCCCTGACCGTTCGCTTGATGATACTTGCGAATGCAAAGGAGACCGGCGTATTCGCCTTGTGAGCCGGCGTTCGGCTGCACGGACACGGCGTCATAGCCGGTGATCTTGACGAGCATGTCCTCCAATTCCCGGATCAAGTCTAAAGAACCAGCCACCTGGTCGGCCGGCGCAAAGGGATGGAGGTTGCCGAAACCCGGCCAGGTGATTGGGATCATTTCTGTGGCCGCGTTCAGCTTCATGGTGCATGAACCCAGGGGGATCATGGCCCGGTTAAGAGCCAAATCCTTGCCTTCTAGTTCACGCATGTAGCGCATCATGGCCGTTTCCGAATGATGCATGTTGAAAACCGGGTGACTCAGGATGGCCGACGCCCGCCGCTGTCCGGCGGGAATGCCTTCGATGGCATCCGCAGCCAATTCAGCGGCAGTAAAACCGACGTTGGTTTTACCGGAAAGGACCGGCCACAGGGCATCGATATCGGCGGCGGTGGATGTCTCATCGACGGAAACGCCAACTCGGTCGCCATCGACTGGGCGCAGGTTCATGCCCGCCGCGACCGCGCGGTCGTGGACGGCTTGGGTGTCGTTGAGGGAAATTGTCAGCGTGTCGAAAAATGCGCTGGTTTCCACCGCAATGCCCAAGCGCGCCAGACCTGCTGCCAGGGTGCCCGTCAACCGATGGACTCGTTCGGCGATGCGTTTGAGGCCGTCGGGGCCGTGGTAAACGGCATACATGCTGGCGATGTTCGCCAAAAGGACCTGCGCCGTGCAGATGTTTGACGTCGCCTTTTCTCGACGGATGTGCTGTTCCCGGGTCTGCAACGCCATGCGCAACGCCCTATTGCCTTGCGAGTCGATAGAAACCCCGATCAGCCGGCCCGGCATGGAGCGTTTGTATGCGTCCCGAGTTGCCATGTAGCCCGCATGCGGGCCGCCAAAGCCCATGGGTACGCCGAACCGCTGAGTTGAACCAACAACCACGTCGGCGTCCCATTCGCCCGGCGGCGTGAGTAGGATTAGACTAAGAGGATCGGCACAGACCGTCACCAAGGCGCTGGCGCTGTGTAGGTTTTCGACGATTACGCTGTAGTCCTCGACACGGCCGTCAGTGGTTGGATATTGAAGTATGGCACCGAAAACTTCGTCCGCTTTAAGATCGGTCTTCGGATTGCCTAGTATGACCTCGTATCCCAGCGGCTCGGCTCGGGTTTGGATCACTGCAATGGTCTGCGGATGGCAGTCATTGGCAACGAAGATGTTCATCGCCTTCGATTTACCGACCCGCTTCATCAGGGTCATGGCTTCCGCCGCCGCTGTACCTTCGTCCAGCAGCGACGCGTTGGCCAACTCCATGCCCGTCAGGTCGATGACCATCTGCTGGTAATTCAGCAACGCTTCCAAGCGGCCTTGTGAAATTTCCGCCTGGTAAGGCGTGTAGGCCGTATACCAGCCGGGATTTTCCAAAAGGTTGCGGAGAATGACCGGAGGCAGGTGGCAGCCGTGATAGCCCATACCAATGAACGACTTCATCACCCGATTCCGACCCGCGATGTTCCGAATTTCCGCCAAGACGTTCGCTTCGGACATGGCGGGAGCGTTGTAATGATCATCACTGCGGATGTCCGTTGGCACGGCCTTGTTGATCATGTCATCGAGGTCGGCGGCACCGATAGTCTTCAGCATGTCCGCGATATCGGCATCGGAAGGGCCAATATGCCGGCCAATGAATTCGCCACTGTTTTCCAGGTGGTCCAAGGTAGGTTTGGTCATGGCGGACGCTCCGCAGGTCAGAGGTTGTCAGTTGATGTCCTAGTCGGCGATTAGTTCATTGTAGGAGGCTTCGTCCATCAAGCTGTTCAGTTCGTCGGCATCGGACAGCTTGATCTTGAAGAACCAGCCGTTGCCGGTGGGGTCGGAATTAGCGAGACTTGGTTCCGCGTCAAGGGCTTCATTAACCTTGACGATTTTGCCGGACACAGGTGTGAACAGATCGCTCGCGGCTTTAACGGATTCGACGACGCCGGCCTCGTCGCCGGCCTCTAGAGTGCTACCGACTTCCGGCAGTTCAACGAAGACAATGTCTCCCAACTGGGATTGGGCGTGGTTGGTGATCCCAACTGTGCCGATGTCGTCATCGACGGAGATCCACTCATGGTCTTCGGAATACTTGGTGGTCATGGTACTGGTCTCCCTAGAAGGTTATTTAACTCTTAAAATAACGGCGTGGCGTGAAGGGCAAGGTGGTGATCGCTGCCGGAACGGTCTTGCCGCGGATGTCCAGTTGAACGGCCGTGCCGGCGTCGCTGGACCCTGCGGCGACATAACCCATGGCGACGGGGCCACCGATCGTCGGACCGAAAGCGCCGCTGGTGATTTCGCCCAACGGTTCACCGTCGACCGTGTTGATGGTCGTTCCGGCGCGCGCCGGGACGCGGCCTTCAGGTCGGATACCGACAAGCCTGCGCGTTGGCCCGTCAGCAATCTGGCTAACGATCACGTTAGCGCCTGGAAATCCGCCTTCCTCACGACGGCGTTTGGCGATGGTCCAGTTGAGCCCGGCTTCGATGGGTGTCGTCTTTTCGTCGATATCCTGACCATAGAGGCAAAGCCCTGCTTCCAAGCGTAACGTATCTCGTGCGCCTAGGCCGGCCATCTCAACGCGGTCGTCGGCCAGCAGTGCGCGTACCAGGTCTTCGGCGCTGTCAGCGGGAATGGAGATTTCGAACCCATCTTCACCCGTGTAGCCGCATCGGTTTACGAGGGTTTCTATCCTGTCAATGGTGATGGTTCTGGCGGACATGAATGGCATGCCCGTCACCTCTGATGACAAATCCGCAAGAGCCGCCGCCGCTTTTGGTCCTTGGAGGGCAATAAGTGCCCGGTCTTTCAGAATCTCGAACTCCACATCCGCTCCAAGTTTCGCGCGCATGTGCGGTAGGTCAAATTCTAAACGGGATGCGTTCACCACGACGAACAACCCGTCGTCTTCGCGGGTCACCATTACGTCATCGATGATCGTACCGACATCGGTGGTCAGCATGGTGTAACGCATGCCTCCCGGCTCCAAATCATCAATGCTGCTCGGCACGATGGTTTCCAGCGCTTCTGCCGCATCGGCGCCATGGATGCGAATTTGGCCCATATGCGAGACGTCGAACAAAGATGCCTTCGCGCGCGTATGGTTATGTTCAGTGATAATCCCCGACCCGTACTGGAGAGGTAAGGAATACCCTGCAAAGGGCATCATGCGGGCGTTAAGCGATTGATGTAGGCAGTCCAGGGGTGTCGTCTTGAGGACTGAGCCAGAATCTTCATCTTTCATGGCGTTCTCCATCAGAGAGTAAGAGCCGCTTGCGGATCAACGCCTCACGAACGCGGTGGCGAAAATCTGCAGCGCCCCCTCTGTCTCGGTACCTGAAAGAATCGCCTATCTGCACCTATTACTGCGCAGCGTAGCTTACATCTTCGGTGGAGTACCTAGATCTTCGTTACCAAAGACCTCATACCCGCTCTCCAGAGTGCCATCTCGCTGCGGTCCGGATGCCTGAGAGTTTCCGGGGCGGTTGCTCCTTCGGCGCCGGCGTGTCTTGTGACAGCCGAACTCTCCCGCAGCGCTGAATTGACTTCACGATAAATCACTAAAACTATCCCATAGGCGGAAAATGGGGTCAACCGGGGGGGCGGATATAAAAAAACCTTATGTCGCAGATAGGCTTGCCCTATGTTGCGGTTTAGCGACGCCGACGCTCTTTGATTCGTTGATTGTACAGCAGTTGTTCGCGGTTCAACTCAAAACCCGTGTAGATCAAGTAGTTCTCGCTCGAAACCTTGGGTGTTAATGGCAACTCCAGTTTCACGGTTTCGCCAAAAACCTGGATCGCTGATTGATTGCCCGGAAATCGAACGGAAACCTTGAACTTTTCGCGGTAAAGAATATTCTGCTTTTGATCGGTTACGGATATGAAATAGGGTAATACCGCCTGTTTATTGATATTAGCGGGGCCGCGCTTGGCACCGAAACTAACGGTGATGGCGACCTCCATGTTGCCCGAATTGGTATCTTTGTTCACTTCCGTCAGGCATTCCATCGTCAGGTCTCCGATGCGGCCGTCGATGTTGACGTCCACAAGGTCCCGACCCGTTCCTTGTCGAAATTGCACAATTCGCGACGCGTCCGCGAGAATACGATAATCTGGGCATGGCAGAACGGTTGGTTTATCCCATAGGCTAGCCACCCGTTCATAAGCGTTTCCAGCGCTGTTGCCTAGCGATTCACAGCCGCTCAGTATGATCGTGGTGGCCGCAAGGCCAAGAAAACGTGAAAGTCGCAATATTTAAGCCTTATCCGCATACCGCTTGGTGGCGGCTGATCCCCGATGCGAATAAACGCGCGCCAGGAAAATATTTTAGGTCCAAAAACAGCGCAACGCTCTCGCGTCAACAGCGTGTGTGGCAAGACTGTAATGGAGTCGTTAAACTCCGGCAAGCGGGGCTAAAATCAATTCTCGTCGATCTATAATCAGCCGGCTTGCGGATTCCTCAACTCGATCAGAATTATGGCCAATCGCACCATAACGACAGCCGGGCGCGCGGGAGGAAATGCGCCGAACCGAACTTTCGAGCTTCGACAGTAACGCCAGCATCTAGCAGATCGTGGTCCGAGTGGCGTGATTTCGATCGTGTCAGATTCCAATCTTCACGATCTTCATAATGCGCGTCTGAGATGACCTACAAAAGGAAGGGCAATCTTGCCTATGCCCTTGTGTCGTCCTAAACACGCATCATGGCTGTCTACACGGAAGTTGGCGATGAGGACCTGATCGCCTTTGTGGCCCAATACGACATCGGCGAAGCTCTGTCGGCGACGGGTATTGTCGAAGGTGTGGAAAATTCCAATTACCTGCTCAGCACCACGGTAGGTAACTTCATCCTCACGCTATATGAAAATCGCGTACATTCGGCCGACTTGCCGTTCTTCTTGGGTTTGAAAGAGCATTTAGCGGCGAAGGGCATCGCTTGCCCCGTCCCTGTCCGGGCGCGAGACGGTAAGATGCTGCATAAACTGAGCAATCGGCAGGCGGCCATCGTCACATTCCTGGCGGGCATGTGGCCTCGGCGCATTCAGCCCTACCACTGTGGCGAACTGGGCCGGGCTTTGGCACTCATGCATTTGGCCGGGAACGACTTCGCCTTGCGGCGCTCCAATGACCTGTCCGTTCAATCCTGGCGGTCCCTGTTATGCCGGAGCGCCGACCGCGCCGACGAGGTACAGCAGGGCCTGGCCGAGGATTTGGAAACGGAGCTTGCCGCCTTGGAGTTGAACTGGCCTGATACCCTGCCGTGCGGCATCATCCACGCGGACCTGTTTCCCGACAACGTGTTTTTTCGTGGCCCTGAACTGACGGGCCTGATCGACTTCTATTTCGCCTGCACGGATATGTTTGCCTACGATATCGCTATATGTATGAACGCCTGGTGTTTTGAGGCGGACGGCAGCTTTAACGTGACCAAGGCAAAGCGTCTTTTGACGGCTTATGGCCGGGTTCGGGATTTTTCTGACGACGAGTTGGCTGCGCTGCCTGTTCTGGCGCGAGGCGCCGCCATGCGGTTCTTGCTGACCCGTCTCTACGACTGGCTTTACACGCCGGCCGATGCGCTGGTCACCAAGAAAGATCCGCTTGAGCACTGGAAGAGGCTTCAGTTCCATCAGCGGGTCACGGGACCACAGGATTACGGGCTGGTATGACGAACGAGACGGACATCGAAATTTTCACCGATGGTGCCTGCCTAGGCAACCCAGGGCCGGGGGGCTGGGGTGTTTTGCTGCGCTGGCGCGGCACCGAGAAGGAGCTTTCCGGCGGGGAGAAAGAGACCACCAACAACCGTATGGAATTGATGGCTGCCATCCAGGGGCTGGAGGCGTTGAAGCGGCCGGGCCGAGTGACCTTGACCACGGACAGTACCTACGTGAAAGACGGCATCACCAAGTGGATCTTTACCTGGAAGAAAAACGGCTGGCGTTCGGCGGCGAAGAAACCAGTCAAGAATGTGGATCTTTGGCAGCGCCTGGACGCGGCGGTCGCCGGACATGATGTCAGGTGGCGTTGGGTCAAGGGCCACGCGGGTCACGCCGAGAATGAGCGGGTTGACGATCTGGCCCGCGCCGAGGCGGAACAGGTCCGCTGCGGCGGTTAGGCGGCGTCATGACCCATCCGCGCCGGTGCGGCGCGAGTTCCGGAGCCCCGTTGCGGGACTTTCGCCAGGGCAAACCCCTGCTGATGGCAGATTCGTGTCACCAGCATGAACTTCCAGAAAAAACCGCTGCCCACGGCCATCAGTCCCGCCAGGACATCCGCACCGGGGACAGCGTTGGCAATGGCGAAAAGGATTCCCGGGACCGCGTAGGCGGCCCCCAGAATGATTGGTGCCAGGAAATTGATGTCGGCCATGGCCAGGGGCCCGATGCCGTTCTCTGGGCCGGACCATTTATAGGACAACAGCAGATAACCGCTGATCATCGCAAACCCGGCGCCGAAGGTCGGCAAGACGCTACCCAGGTGCGCGCTGACGTCCAGGCCAACGGCGATCAGCGCCAGCAGCCCTACACCTTCGAAAAGCCCAGTCGCCATTAGCATCCAGGGCACTTGAGGGGCGCGCCAGGATGGAATGCCTTTGGCCGAATAGAGGATCTGCCCCTGCGCGAGTAGAAAACCGGCTGCGGCCAGTCCTGCGAGCGCAAACAGAACTGGATGGGGCCAGAACAAGGATATAGCCACGGCGGGGAAGAATGCCGCCACGCAGTAGGTTTCGCGGGTCATCCAAGAGGTCTGTGGTCGAAGGAGAACCTTCAGAAAGCGGCCTTTGCGACCGAGCTTTAGGAACACGAAGAATAAGCCGATGGCCATGATTCCGGCGGCCGAGAGGTTTGCCACCTGCAAGGAGCTTGTGTTCAAAAGGCCCATGAGGTGTGTGATCCACGCGATGATACCGAGGCCCGACGCCATACCGCCCAAGGCGAAGTTCATGGCGGCCCGGAAGTCCCAATATCGCTGGCGCTTGCCGACCAGGGGATTGGCTGGGTCGGCGAGTGACGCGGCGTCTGCGTCCGCGTCGCGACCCGGCATGCTCTTAGGCACTTCGTAGAGATAACGGATTTGCGGGTTGGTCCCCAATTCCTCGTGCATCTGGAAGGTGTTGTTGTCGCGAACGATTTTCGAGACTTCGCTGTCCGAATCGTCGTAGTCGCCAAACTTCAAGGCCTGAGCAATACAGGACGCCACACAGGCGGGCGTTGCCTCCATGTCCCTACCGGGCGTTAGGCCGGCTGCCAGGCCGTCGTCGATGCGTTCGATGCAGAAGGTGCATTTGTTGGCGACGCCCAATCTTTCCTCGTGGGGGCGTTGTAGTTCCTGGGCCGTGGCGCGACCCGTGTAGTAATACTCTCTCTCATGGACGATGGTTCGTGCCTGATAAGGACAGGCCACCACGCAGGACGCACAACCGATGCACATGTCGTAGTCTATGGTTACTAGGCCGTCAGAACGCTTCGCCGTGGCCCCGGACGGACAGACGGGAACGCAGGGTGGCTCGTCACAGTGTTGGCAACCCGTGACCACGAACAGGCGTTCCACATCAGGAAAGGTACCCAACTCTACGTCGATGACCTTGCGCCATTGGACTCCAGGCGGCGTCGCATTGGCGTGTTTGCAAGCGATAGTGCAAGTTTGGCAACCG
>DFRF01000123.1 GCA_002378125.1 Rhodospirillaceae bacterium UBA3470
TTTTGCTCATGGGTTACTCCCTTTCGAATATAGGTTGAAGGAAGACTAATGCGGCGCGAAGCCAAGTCCAAGAATTGCCGAATTTTCGCCTTACGGATGTCTTGCGAACCTGCTAAAACCGGCGCCCCCATAGAGGAACGGAAGCGTCCGAGATGAATGCAATGCCGATACTTGCCCCGATCCGGCCTGAAGTGCTCGCTATCGAAACGCAGCAGATCATGCAGGTTTCGACGTTGGCGATGGACGATCCGGAAGTCATCGCCATGTGGTATGGCGAATCTGACATCACCACGCCCGATTTCATCTGCGATGCGGCCGCGTCGGCGCTGCGGCGAGGGCAGACCTTTTATACCCATAAGTGGGGTATTCCGCGGCTGCGTGAGACGCTGGCGGTATATACGGGTGGCCTCTACGGCACAAAGATTGCGAAGGATCGAGTGACGGTTACGTCGTCTGGCATGACAGGAATCATGATGATGATGCAGGCGCTTGTCGGCGCGGGGGACAATATTCTGGTGGTCGACCCGATATGGCCGAATGGCGCGTCGGCGGCACAGGTGATGGGCGGGGAAGTCCGCCGGACCAGCCTCGAAGCGAATAGCCAGGGCGATTGGCATCTCGATCTCGACAAGCTGTTCTCGGCGGCGGACGCTCGGACGCGTCTCATATTCGTGAATTCCCCGGGAAATCCGACCGGCTGGATGATGGAGGGCGAGCAGCAGAGGGCCATTCTCGATTTCTGTCGCGAGCGCGGCATCTGGATCGTTGCCGACGAGGTATACGGCCGGCTGGTCTACGACCGGGCTGTTGCACCGTCATTCCTGAATATCGCCGATCCGGAAGACCCGGTTGTGGTGGTCAACAGCTTTTCCAAGTCCTGGGCGATGACTGGGTGGCGGATGGGTTGGCTCATCCACCCAGAGCGCCTTACCGAGAAAATTGGCGATCTCGTCGAATACAATACTAGCGGCACACCGGAATTCCTGCAGGAAGCCGGTATCGTCGCGGTCCGGGACGGTGAGGAGACCGTGGCGGCGATGGTAGAGCGATGCCGGAATGGACGCGATGCGGCGAGCCGTCGCCTCGCTGGGATGCCGCGCGTGATTTACAGACCACCTGCCGCTGCGTTTTATGCCTTTTTCAAGGTCGATGGCATGGAGCACAGCTTAGACTTTGCGAAACGCCTCGCGACTGAGTTCAAGGTTGGGATTGCGCCCGGAACGGCCTTTGGGCCTTCGGGTGAAGGTTGGCTGCGGCTCTGCTTTGCCCAATCGCCCGAGCGTATTGATGAAGCGATGGACCGTCTGGAACGCGCGCTGGCCTGATCGCGGCTATCCGATTCCGAAATAGATCACTAAGGCATCCGATGGCGGTGCCGATGTCGGCATTGATCGTCTCACCTTCGATAGACAGGTCGCGAAGCGTTTCGGGAGGCCGTAATGGTGACACTTTACGACAACCATCTCTTGGGCAATGGTACAGGGTCCGGCTGCTCCTCTGGTCGCTGCGCCAGCTGTTCCGGGTCGAGTACGACGATCTCATGACAGGTGTGACGCGAACGCCCACCTTCCTCGTGCTCTACCCGAACGGCCAGATACCAACCCTAGTCGACGGAGGTCTCGTGCTGCAGGAACCAAACGCGATCCTCTGCTATCGGCCTGAGGGAACGCCGTATCTGCCGCAGGAACCCCAGACCAAGGAGTGAGTGATGCAATGGTTGTTTTCTGAGCAATACAGTTACGAACCGAACATAGCGACAGTGCGTCATTGGCTGGCGCATTTCGGACGCGATCTGGCAGAGCCGCCGTTCCTAGAGCGCCGCCGCAATGGTGAGGCTGTTCTCGACTTTATGGACGGTCACCTCGCCGAACGCGCGTTCTTTCTGGGGGATGATTTTACGATCGCTGGTATCGCGCTCTATGCCTACACACATGTTCTTCATGAGGGCAGCTATCATCTGGCCAACCGGCCGCACTTGGCTTGATCGTGTCGCCGACCAGCCGGAACACATCACCATCGACGACAATTGCGGATTTTCTACTCCCTAGTCTCGATAACGACCTTGCCCGTCGACTTTCGGGCCAGAAGAAAGCGCATTGCATCTGCCGTGTTGGCTAATGGGTAACGCTTGCTGATATGTGGTTTGAGGGCCCCGGTCGCCCAGATTTTCTGGAGACCTGCGTATCCTTCGTGGATGACCGCAACTTTCTTACGGTGATAGGCTCCCCAGACAAATCCATCGACGGTAAAGCATTTTACCAGCGGATAGTTCGTCGGGATCTTTGGGATGTCCCCGCTGGCAAAACCGATGACGATGATCCGTCCTTCGAAATTGATGCAACGCAGGGACGCCTTGAACGCATCGCCGCCGACTGGGTCGTAGATCACATCCGCGCCGCCGGTATATTTCAAAACCTTCTCGCGGATATCCTCACTTGAATAATTGATGCCGTAGTCGGCACCGTAGTCTCTGGCCAAAGCAACTTTGTCGTCGCTGCCCGCCGTCGCGATCACCGTTGCGCCCATTGCCTTGCCGAGTTCGACGGCGGTTAGGCCGACCCCACCGGCCGCACCATGCACTAGAAGTACTTCTCCCGATTTAAGGTGCGATCGGTATGTCAGCGCGACGTGGCTGGTGCCATAGGCGACGGGAAAGGCTGCGGCGGTCGCCCAGTCCATATCGTCGGGTACGGGCGTCAGGTTCGCGGCGGGGACATTGGCCGCTTCCGCGAAGCCGCCATAGCCGATCGACCCCATGACCCGGTCTCCGACGGAGACATTGTCGACGCCTGCACCGAGTGCGATGACCTCGCCTGCCGCCTCCATGCCAGGACTGAACGGCAAATCCGGCTTTTCCTGATACTGGCCGGTGACCATCAATGTGTCGCCGAAATTCACGCCGGCCGCATGAACGGCGATTTGGGCTTCGCCCGTTCCGGGTGCCGGCAGGTCGAATTCCTCCAATACCATCGCATCGATGCCGTCCCGGCTATGCAGTCTTATCCCTTGCATGAATCTACTCCCCTTCCCGAATCTTGATAACAACTTTCCCTTTCGCCTTGCGGTCGCGTAGCGCCTTGATCGCATCGGCGGCCTGTTCGAGGGGAAACACGTGACTTTGTTGGGGTTTGAGATGTCCGGCCGCCCACATGTCTGAGAGACCTGCGTAGGATCGGCGCAGAACCGCCGGGCTGGTCCGTCGATAGCTGCCGACGGGGAAGCCGACGATGGAAATGTTCTTCACCAGGACGTAGTTCGCGGGGGCATCGGCGATGGTGCCGCTGGCGAAACCAATGATGATGATGCGTCCTTCGAAGTTGATGCAACGTAGCGACGCGCTGAAGGCCTCGCCGCCAACCGGATCGTAGACGACGTCCGCACCGCCGACCAACTCCTTGACCCGCGTGCGGATATCCTCGCTGGAATAATTTATGGCGTAATCCGCCCCGTTTTCGAGGGCGAATTGCGCCTTGTCGTCGGATCCGGCTGTCGCCACCACGGTGCAGCCGAGTGCCTTACCGATCTGCACAGCGGTGGTGCCGACGCCGCCGGCGGCCCCGTGCACTAGCAGCACTTCGCCGGCCTTGAGATTGACCCGTTCGTGCACGAGAGCGGCATGGCTGGTCGTGTGCGTCAGCGTAAAGCCGCCGGCCATTTCCCAATCCATACCGTCTGGCACGTGCATCAAGAATTGCTCGCCGACAACGGCCTCTTCGGCGAAAGCGCCCAAATCAAAAAATCCCATGACCCGATCACCCGGCGCGAAGCGGTTCACGCCGTCGCCGACGTCAATGACTTCGCCCGCCGCTTCCAGGCCCGGTGTGAAAGGCAGATCCGGCTTGTGCTGGTACTTCCCTTCCGACATCAGGAGGTCGGGAAAGTTTACGCCTCCAACATAGACCTTGATTCGGACTTCGCCTGGCCCGGCGACTGGCGGTGGAATATCTTCGACGGTCAGGGCGTCGACCCCGTCAAGCGATGAAACGCGTATCGAGCGCATGCTTCCTCTCACATGGCATTGAAGGCAGGCCTAGCTATCGAGTAACGCTCCGGTCACCTGGAGCTCGCCGACAGCTCGGCGGTTGCGGTTAAACTTGGGTTGGGGAAGCAATCGGTCAATGGAGCGCAATTCGTCCGGGTTGACGACACCCAAGCGAAGCAGGATGGCGGTCATCATGGCTTCGCTGGCGCGCGACGAGCTGTCTTCGCATTTAAGCGCGACGCCGAGACCAGGTTCATGCAGGGCGGCCAATGTGACGTCTTGCGACGCCCCGTTCAATGGCGGGGCTTGCCTTCGTAAGATGAGATGGGCAAGGTCCCGTTCATGCGGGGATATTTCGGTATAGGTGTGGAGCGAATCTCCAAGCCGATGAATGTCGGCAATCTGTTTCGCTCGGCGCATGCGTTCGGGGCGGACTTCGTGTTTGCGATCTCACCGTCGGTCGACTTGAAGCAAGTCGACCGCTCTGACACATCCAATACGCATAAACACGTGCCGCTTTATGAGTTCGCGACACCGAAGGATTTGTCGCTTCCGAAGGGATGCCAGCTCGTTGGTGTGGAATTACTGGACGGCGCGCATGACCTTCCGAGCTTTACCCATCCAGAACAGGCGGCCTATATCCTCGGGCCGGAAAAGGGCGAGCTCTCACCTGAGATCGTTGCGGGTTGCGATCACATCGTGAAGATTCCGACCAAGTTCTGCGTCAATGTCGGGGTCGCCGGTGCCATCCTGATGTATGATCGCTGGATGACCCGGGGACGTTTCGCCCCGCGACCCGTGGCGCCCGGCGGCCCGACCGAGGCTTTGCCGCCACATGTCCATGGTGGTCGCGGCTGAGGCGATCACTTAAGCTGAAATGGACTTGCGGGAGAAGGTGTGCAGCGCTCCAACGCCGCCCTCGCGAATCGCGTCGACCCGGGCGTGAATCTTTTTGACGGAGCCAATCAGCGCGCCGTCGATCGCTTCTTCCGGACCCTTGAAATGCATGATTCTGGCCTTGTCGCTGCCGTCCGGCGTCTCTGCCAAGGCGTCGACAAGTCCGCGTGTCTTGGTGCGGCGCGCGATCACCTCATCCTTCGCCGTCTGATTCTTCGCAATGTAGATGCCGCGGGCCAATGCGATCTGGCGTTCAGAGGAATCGGCACCCATTTCCTGAAAGACTTTTCGAAAGATAGCGGCGCGTTCAAGGACTGCGTGCGGCGGTGAATACTGGTCGCGCAGCAGATGCGCGCCGGCGTGCGCCGAGGCACGAATCGATTCCGGGCGACCTGCGGCGAGCCAGACGGTCGGTACGGTTTTGTACGCAAGGGGGCTCGACAACGATGCCGTTGAATTGTCATCTTGGGCCGTCGTGGCTCCAGCGTTCTTCGTGCCGCCATGCCTTCAGGATAAGTTTGGAAAATCTCTCACAGACCACGTCCGCTA
>DFRF01000080.1:0-1667 GCA_002378125.1 Rhodospirillaceae bacterium UBA3470
CAGCGGATAGGTGCCCTCCTGCTCCAACGGATTTTGCGTTGCCAGCACATGAAAGGGCGACGGAAGGTCATGATATTCACCGGCCACAGAGACGCGGTGTTCCTGCATGGCTTGGAGGAGCGCCGATTGGGTCCGTGGGCTGGCTCGGTTGATTTCATCAGCCATCAGCATCTGACAGAATACGGGACCACGAATAAAACGGAACGTCCGTCGACCGACATCCGATCCCTCTAAAACTTCCGAGCCTAGGATATCCGCCGGCATGAGATCCGGCGTGAATTGCACCCGGCGGCTGTCCATGCCGACGACGGTGCCCAGGGTTTCGACCAACCGGGTCTTACCGAGTCCCGGCACACCAATGAGCAAAAGGTGCCCGCCGGCCAGCAAGGTGACCAGAGTTTCTTCAATGACGTTGTCTTGACCGTAAATGTGTTTGCCAATGGCCTGGCGGACAGCGGCCATATCACCGCCAAGCTTGTCTACGCCTTCCAGTATTGCCCTGGAATTGATTACCTCCGAGGTTTCATTATCCTGGTCTATTGTGTCAACGGTGGCATTCACGTGCGCGTCTCCTAGGTCCAAAAAGGTATGTTGGGACGATTATGGCCAAAAATGAACCTGACCTCACCAATTTGTCGCAGGGCATCGCAAAACGTGTTCATGGCGCTACAGAAATTCAAGTGCCAGTGGGGTTTTCGCCTACGTCCCGGCAACGGGTCTGCGGTGACATCGGGATGCACATCGACCGTCATGGTGCCTGGTATCATCAAGGCTCTCCGATCCTGCGTAAAGCACTGGTGAAGATGTTTTCGACGATACTTCGATGCGACGACGCCGGAAACCATTGGTTGATCACACCGGTGGAAATCGTACCGGTACGGGTCGAAGATGTTGCACATATAATTGTCGATCTGAATATAGAAGGTGAAGGCGCTGAACAGACCATTCGGTTCGAGACCCTGCTGGAATCCGTATATACCCTGTCGTCAGATCATGCACTGCGGGTCGACGTAGATCCAGAAACAGCCGAGCCATCGCCCTATCTCCATCTGGACAACGGCCTTCAGGCACGAATCCACCGGGCCGTCTTCTACGACCTCGTCGACGCGGCAGTTGCAGAAACGGTCGATGGAGCGCATGTCTTGGGGGTATGGAGCGCTGGTGTGTTTCATGTGATCGGCGACGCGCCCGGAGAGGAATAGCTCCGCCACAAGGGCCGACATGACCGCAGGGGAGACGGCGTGGACAGAGACTTGATAATTGAACGCTTGCGCGGCCGCGAATCTAGGGAGGGTACGGACCGTGGCGACCACAATCTCAACCCGGGCTTGGACGACCATGACAAGCTGGTCCCGGCTGCCGTTCTGGTACCCCTTATAGAACGCAAAGATGGCCTTACGGCGCTGCTTACCCAACGGACGAATCACCTGGCCCATCATCCCGGTCAGGTCAGCTTTCCTGGTGGTCACGTCGACCCCGGCGATGAGAGCCCCGAGGCGACTGCGCTCAGGGAAACGGAGGAAGAAGTCGGCCTACACCGGCGTCACATCGATGTTCTCGGCCGATTGGACCAGTACAGGGTGCGCACCGGGTTTTCCGTGACCCCGGTGGTTGGCCTGGTCATGCCCCCGTTCGACATCAAACCCGACGACTTCGAAGTGGCTGAG
>DFRF01000080.1:1973-12780 GCA_002378125.1 Rhodospirillaceae bacterium UBA3470
CCGACTTCGAAGTGGCTGAGGTCTTCGAGGTGCCTCTGACATTCCTCATGGATCCCGGCAACCACGAGCGTCACAGCCGCGACTATCGGGGTGAAACACGGTACTTCTATGCCATACCCTACAATGGGTATTATATTTGGGGAGCAACCGCAGGGATGCTGGTCAATCTTTATCAAGTCCTGACAGAACCTTGAGAACCCCGGAGAGAGTTTCGAACTATGAGCCGCATTCTTCTCAACTACCTTCTGCCGCTGGTTTTGCCCCTGGCGATTTACCTGACCTACATGTGGTGGCAGCGACGGCACGCCAAAAAAAACAGCGAGGCCCCCCCTGTTGTTGAGCATTCCCACGTGTTCGTCTCGGTGCTCATTGGGTTTGTCTTGATGGCCAGTTCCCTGACCTGGATCGCCGTGGTCTCCGGCGTGGCACCCGGTGAAGGCGAATACCAATCCCCCCATTACCAGGACGGGAAGATTATCCCGCCTTCCTTCAAGTGAAGACCACTGCCTCCCAGGTATCGCTGGTTTCCAACGCCAGCACGACAACTGGTCAATTACCAATCCAGGATTGGATATCGACGAAGGCCACGCGGACGGTCATCGCCGCGCTGGAAGCAAAAGGCACGTCGGTGCGTTTCATCGGCGGCTGCGTACGTGATGCCATCGCACACCGGCCTGTCACCGACATCGATATCGCAACCCCCGACCGTCCAGAAACGGTAATGGCACTGCTAGAGGCCGACGGAATTAATGCAGTCCCCACCAGCCTAAAACACGGCACGGTCACCGCCATCATCGACAAGGCGCATTTTGAAATTACAACGCTGCGACGCGACTTGGAAACGGATGGCCGCCACGCCACCGTTGAGTTCACCGACGATTGGCTGGAGGACGCCAAGCGTCGAGATTTTACCATCAACGCGATGTCAGCCTCGCCCGATGGCGCGGTTTTCGACCCCTTTAACGGCATCTCCGACCTGGCGCACGGGCGGGTCCGCTTCATCGGCATTGCCCGCGACCGGGTGGAGGAGGATTACCTGCGCATTCTCCGTTTTTTTCGCTTCTACGGCCTGTTCGGCCACGGCGCAATGGACCAGAACGCCAAGGCTGCCTGCCGAGCCGGCGCCAAAAAACTGCAGACCATATCGAAGGAACGCATCCGTGATGAATTGCTGAAGATCCTCCTGGTCGCCAATCCCGCCAAGATTTGCGTCCATATGCGCAGAGATAAGGTTCTGGACCAAGTCCTTCCCGAAGCCAGCGACATCAACCACCTGCGCATTGTCAATTGGTTGGAAACACGAGCCCTGAACGTCGACAAGGTGGAACCAGATGCTATTCGTCATTTGGCAGCAATTCTGAATACGGATCGCGCCGGCGTCGACCGCGTGGCCGATCAGTTAAAACTCTCTAATGCCCAGCGCAAACGCCTCGTCGCGCTCAGCGCGCCGGGTGAGAAGATCAACGCGAACATGGGTGATGCGGGTGAACAACGCGCCATCCGGCGCCTGGGCGGAGGCCGGGTCCGCGATCTGGCCCTGCTGGCATGGGCGAAGGAGCTGACCGGTACGACTCGTCTGCCCCGCCAGCGCACAGAAGCCTATATTCGCCTGTTGGAGCGATGCGCGGCGTGGGTACCCCCAGACTTCCCGATTTCCGGAACCGACGTGCTGACGCTGGGATTGAGGCCAGGTCCCATGGTCGGGACCATCTTGGGTCGCGTCGAAGCCTGGTGGGAAAACACCGGTTATGAAGCTAGCCGCCAGGAATGCCTCGACCGTCTGATACGGGTTGCCAGGGAGACAGAGGGAGATCACCGGTGAGAAAAAAACTGCGCATGTGTTTTGTTGGCGACAGCTTGCTTTTGGGCACCAACGACGACAACTATCTGGGATGACCCGGCCGTCTATGCCGATGGAAGCGCGAAGCGGGTTATGACGTCAGTTTTTATAAATTCGGCATCCAGGCCAACACATCCGAAAAGATCGCCGCGCGTTGGCGCCATGAATGCCAGGTTTGGCTGCCTAAAACGTAGCCCAGCGCCCTGGCGTTCTCATTCGGCGCCAATGACTGTGCCCATCTGGAGGGGTTCGGCCGGCGCCTACCCCTGGAACGGTCCATCGCCGTGGCCCGCGGCATGCTGGTGTCGGCGGCCACATGGGAACCAACGCTTTCGATCGGCCCTCCACCAGTAGATGATTCGCGCCAACTCTTCCGCGCCGTCCGTCGTATACCACTTCCCATCCAACCGCATCGACGAGTTAAGCGGAGCCTATGCCGAGGTAGCCGCCAGTCTGGACATCCCCCACTTCGACCTCTACCGCCATCTCATTAATGATCGGGCCTGGCCAGGTATGTATGAGAAAAACGCTGGCGTGCACCCGATCGCGGCTGGTTACGACATTGGCGGGGAACATATCTTCAATTGAGGCGCCTGGCAGCCCCGGTTCGACTGACGCCCCGAACGATGATCTAAGCGAAGCTCAAGAGCGTCCGGATTTCGAGGCTCTCGCGCGGCGGCGTGTCGACGGGCACGCTCGGGTCTTCGAAGGCGCCGTGAGCCGTGTAGCGGGCACGGCCGTCGTGTGCACTGTCAAAGCACTTCAGCAACAACACTTCGTCACGGTTCATATTCGGGAAATAACTCCAGCGCTGGTTGGTATTTCCAGCGATCTGATAAATCTCGCCCAACCGGTCTGAATACACCATGTCCGTGGCAACAAAATCATCTGCGGCCATGGTACGCGCATCGGCCACGGCCAATGGTAGGCGCTGCACGTCAGGTCCGATGGACCGCCAGACATTGACCAGGGCGAAACGGCCTGAGAGGAATTTCTCCGCCCGGTCCGCAGCCAAAAGATCAGTGATGCGCTGCGGGCCCGACTTCTCCGTATAGTCGTTGTGCACGATAGGCACAGGGCCGCGGGTGTCGTTGGCGTTGCGCTTATCCGTATCCTGAACACGCAGCGTGTGGTCAAAGATATGGACGTCCGTGGCGCCGGCGTTTTCTTTAAGAAAGCGGATAATTTCCGGGTAATGGACGACCGCAATCTGATCCTTGTCATAAAAATTGCTGACGTTGGAAATGTGTTCGACCAGTTCAAAGCCCTCCCGCTCCAGGGCCGGAGCCGGATCGGCAAGGCGACCGTTATGGATGGTTACCGGCTCATCACGGAAGGTACCGGTGCGCCGGTTTTCTTGGGTGTAGTCGTCGGCCATAAGAACCTTTGGCTTCTCGTCGTCGGGAACGAAGAAATGCAAAGTCGTCGCGACGTGGGTGAGCGCCTCATGGTGCAGCGCAGAAGCATCTGGGGCCATTACAAATCTCCTCGGCAAATGCGAACCGCCAGTGTATCTAATCTCTTTTCCATTCCGTCATCAAGAGAGTGGTTTAATCAACGCCTCTGAATTTCAATTAACGTAATACTTTTTGGCCTAACCTTGGGCGAGAAGATAGATGGCAACGCCCGCGAGCACCATGGCTTCCGCTTTCCGGCGCGTGAACAATTCCATTCCCATGGCGGCGGACAGGATCAGAGCAACGACGAAGCTGAGATTAGCGATGGGCACCACTGTGCTAACGTCACCCCTGGCAATCGCGGAGATGAGAAAATTGGCCGTCATGCACAACAATATTCCTGAGATCGCGCCATAGGCAATCTTCGGCGCTGTCAACCGGACGTTGTCCTCACGCCAGATTGCATAAATGAGACCAGCGGGTATCCATGATATGGCGTAAATGAGTAGCGTTGTATCTGTATGAGCACCAGCAACCAAGCCGAGCTTTGCGACGATTGCGAAGATGGCGCGCAGGGTCGATGCCATTACCGCCATCCAGATAAAGAGCGCCAATCCGCCCTGCAGTTTCTGATCGGCCTTGCGGTCATAGAGCATCCAGACGGCTGCGACTGCCGTTATCACGCCGAAGGCCTTCCACGCACTCATAGGTTCGGCCAAAATGACCAACGATAGAACCACTACGGCGACTGTGTTCAGTCTATAAATAGTGGACCCGAGGCTGACATTTAGACGGGTCAAACTCTCAATCAGCACAAGATTAGCCAAGGCTAGGATAATTCCCGCAACCGTGCTGTAGCTGAGGGTCACCGCGTCAAAGACCAAGGCGGTGTTCTGGGACACGAAATAGGCGATTTGCAAGGCCGTCCAGGTCACGCCGCAAAGGGCAAGATAAATGCCGCGCGATCGAGCCCTTCTGGAATATTGTTTAAATGAAACATCTAAACACCCAGCGGAGAGGAGGCTAAGCAATGCAAAGGTTATAGCCAACGTCATCAAATTCCCTTAAGACATTTTGTTATGTTATAACATTAAATAGCGCTAAACTTTGTTCGCAAGCTTACCGACAACCCAGTTTTGGACCTCGGCCTGACTCAACAACCAGTCATAGAATTGGTGTTCATCGTCAACTAGCTTCCAGATCAGGCTGATGGCCCGGTAAGTCTTTTTCGTCACCTCAACGGGATCCGACAAACTGCCGTCGATCATGGCGGCGTCCAGATCGACCAGATCGCGGTTCGGGTCGATGTAGGTGCGGGGAAACTGGCAGGCTAGGAACCCCGCGTCGTGCCCCGGGGTACAATTGAATAACTTATCTGCGAAGGCGTCCTCGCCCCACTGGATCTTATCGCAGGGGCAGGCGTACGCGAAATCGTCGGTGTACACATGGCCGCTATGGGGCGAGTCAAACTTCAACGGCAAAGCATCGCCTTCCGGATCTTAGCTCTAAAGAACATCGTGAATATCCACGGCCGGAGTAGGCATAGACTTTCCTCGATAAGTCAGGGTTTTGTTGTTTCATTCCTAGCCCAGCGCGAGCACCAAACCTTGGAAATACCTGGGTCTTTCTCTACTTTCTTACTCTAACCCCCTAGTGCGGAGCCCAGTTTAATGTTCGACCTTGATCAATTCATCGCGGAATGCGAAGAGGCCGTGAAAGAGACTGACAGCCACATGGCGGTGAAGGAACTGGTCGGACGCGCCATCTCAAACCCAGACGACGTCCTCAAGGGGCTGGGCGAACCGTCCGAAGCCGGCGTCAACAAGCTGTTCGTTTCCGATAATTTAACAATCCTCAACCTTGTTTGGGGCCCGATGATGACCCTCAAACCCCACGACCATAAGATGTGGGCTGTGATCGGTATCTACACCGGTCGCGAGGACAATATTTTCTGGCGCAAGATCAAGGACGATTCGCAAAATAGGATCGAAGCCGCTGGCGCGGAAGCCATTGGCGCCGGCGACGTGGCCCCCTTGGGCAAGGACATCGTCCATTCCGTCACCAACCCGATCCCACGCCTGACCGGAGCGCTGCACGTCTACGGGGGCGACTTCTTCGGCCCGGGCCGCAGCGAATGGGATGCGGAAACTCTGACCGAACAGCCGTATGATATGGAAGGCAACATCCAACTGTTCGCGGACTCAAATGCCCGGCTTACCCCCGCCCAGGCCGCTGGGACGGGCTAACCCACAGCGGCTTTATCTGAGGGTCATCAGGAAATCCGAGAGCACGGCGTTGTAGGCGTCCGCATCCTCCATGTAAGGCGCATGGGCGACGCCAGGTAAGTAATGGGCCTGGAGGGCCGGCACGGTCTCGGGAACGGCGGCAATCATCTCTTCAGTAAAGTCCTTAGTCACCGTCTGATCAATGTCCCCGGCTAGTACCAGAACTGGCATGGACAGGCCAGCGAACGCCGGTTCGTTATCCGCCTCGGAGATCACCCGCGCGGCGGCCTCCAGCCCATCCTTCCGGGTCTCGGCAGCGATTCCGGCAAAGTGCTCAAGGATCGCCGGATCGCAGTCCGGCGCGGTCATGCTCTTGGCCCGAGCGCGGCCGTATTCCATGGGCGCCAATTTATCTAACTGCGTCAAGCGAGCCAGGTATTTTTTGCCCAGCGGCGCACCCTTGGTCTGTTTGCGCCCCAACATGGTGCACGACAAAATTAAGCCCCGCACCCGGTCCGCGTAGCGTCCGGCCGCGTTACCGGCGACGATACCGCCCATAGAGTGACCAAGCAGGATGAACCGGTCAATGCCGAGCGCCTCCGTAAACGCCGTCAGGGTATCGGCGTAGGCCTCGACTTCCGTCGCGACCAGGTTCGATTCCCCATACCCGGGTGCGTCCCATGCGGTGATCCGGAATTGGTCTGCAAAGGCCTCGAACTGGCGCTCCCAGGTCCGGGCGTTGCCGGCCAGACCATGCAACAGGACAAGGTCCGGACCGGCACCGGCCTGACGATAGGAAATCCGGACCCCATCTACGTCGACATATTGACGCACGGGCAGGTCCGTCAACTGCGGACCAGCCCCATTTTTCGCGCCACCGCCCAACCCCACGGACGCGGCAAGCTCTCCGCATTGCAAATTCGGGTATTCAATGCGCTCTTCAGGTCGTCTTTGGAAAAGCTGAAGCCCTGCACCTCCGCATGGCGGACGATGAAATCGGGTTCGGGGTCCTTCATAGCCGGATCCTGGGAGGGGCCCTGTCCGTCCCAGTGGCTGATGAAGGCGTTAACATTTTCAATGCTCATGGCCGAATTATACGCTGGTTTATCATTCCCGCAAACGGCTCAAAAATTTTCCACCCAGGGGCGAAGCTCCACCTCCCAGGTCCATGCCGTCCGGTGCTGGTCATAGATATGCATATAGGTATCGGCGATGGCGTCAGGATGCAGCAGGCCGTCGTTACCGCGCATCTCGGCACGGGGATCATCTTCCTTCTCGATACCACCGTCGATGACGAAGTGCGCCACGTGGATGTTCTGGGGTGCGAGCTCGCGGGCCATACTTTGGGCCAACCCCCGCAGCCCAAACTTGCCCATGGCAAACGGCGCCGACTGCTTGTAACCCTTTACGCTGGCCGACGCACCGGTGAAGAATATGGCACCTCCGCCCACGACAGTCATACGTTTCACTGCCTCCAGGCCCACCAAAAAGCCACCGTAGCAGGAAATCATCAACGTTTTACGGACTTCCTCCACGTCAAGTTCGATGAACGGCGCGCGCTGGCGGTAGCTGGGGTTGTAGAGGACGAGGTTGGGGGTGCCAGTGGACACATCCAACTGGGCAAACAGATCGGCGACGGAGACTGGGTCGCTGGCGTCGCAAACGAAGCTAGAAGCGCCGATCTCCGACACCAGGTCCGAGAGTTTTGCCGTATCCCGGGCAGCCAGTGCCACGGCCATACCGCGCTCGGCACACTTCCGCGCCACCGAAGCGCTCAAGCCCTGCCCAGCACCGACGATCAAGGCGGATTGTTCTGTCATATGCAACCTCACTAATTCATTTTTACGTCAAGTCGGCAGACTAACACGGTGACCGTGACCCAAGATACTTGGGTTGCAAATAATCAAGTGCAAGAAATTCTTAGACATGGATCTGTGCGCTGCCATCCTATTTTAGCCATCCACCGTGGCGCATGTCACCTTCGTCCTGGTCACGCCACCGAACGCCATCAGACGGCCGTAAGTTTCTTCGCGGCTATCTCCGCTGCACATGCGTTTCGCCTCCTTCGGGGACGCGGCGTCCGACAGGGCCCGGATCTGCTGGAGTTCCTGTTACAGGACAAAATTCTCGCTACCGTAGACGCCGGATACGCTTTGCCTCTCGCGGCAGTCAAACCCATCTCGATGGGGTTTAGCCCTTGCCTCGCCACGGGATGGTCTTATCAATGACCCAGCGCATTATCAGGTCGAACAGCAAACCCAACATGCCCATGATCAGAATTGTCACCCAAATGAGTTCATAATCCGACACGGTGCGCGCAATGTTCTCAATAAACCCGACCCCCGTCGTGCCGGCCAAGATTTCCGCCGCCACTAAAGTGCCCCAGCACACACCGATGGCAATGCGCACGCCGGTAAGAATCTCGGGAAGTGCATTGGGCAGGATCACGTTCCACATGATCTGCCGGTCAGACGCCCCCAGCGAGTGCGAGGCCCGAATTTTTGAAAGTTGCGTTCCCGACGCCCCAGTCCGAGCTGAGATAACCATGATCGCGAACGCCACCATAAATAACAAAAAAACCTTCCCGTCGTCGGTGATCCCGAAAATAGTCAGGATCAGAGGCGCCCAGGCCAACGGCGGCACGGGGCGGTAAAGCTCAATCAACGGATCGAAGAACGATTTAAAGAACCGGGAAACCCCCATGAATAGCCCTAGGGGCACACCAAGAAATATGCCCAGTCCCATAGCAATCAGGACCCGAAACACGGAATCCCACAAGTGCCCGTCCAGCGCTGGGATCGATCCCAAATATAAGTCACCGCGCGCAAAATTGAGTAGCCTATCTTTGAAGTTAGGCGAAATCGTGCCGTCTATTCCGTGACGCACGTAATCGCCAGGCCACAGGTCGGCGATCCAGTCCGGCGTGACAAAATCAACAAGGTCAGCGACCGGCAGCCACTTCCACCACAAGAGCGGTACGCCTTTGTACCCGCCACCACCTTCAATGTCCGGGTTTGCCAGTTTGAGGAACCTAGCGATCACGTCCATTGGCTTTGGTAACCATCGGGCGGATCCCTGTTCTGTGCATTGGGTCCGCGATTTGACCACGCCGATGCCGGGGAAAAAAATTGCCTCTATTGTGCCGAGGCTGCCGCGAGCATGATCCCGGGCCGCATCCAATCCGGCAATGGCGCCATTGACACCATCCAGGGAATTGGCAGGAAAAATGGTACCGTCATCCAGACGTCGGAAAATACGCTCCACGGCCTTTACATACGCGACGCGATCAGCATCGGTCTTCTTATCGAACTTGCCAGAGGCGTTAACCTTCTTGAACTTGGCAATCCGCGCTTTGACGTCGGATATGATGGTCACGTTGGCCGGTGGATGATTTCGGATTTTCCGGAACAGGGTCGCCGCCTCGCGCGCTTTGGTAGCGACGCCATCAAAAAGCATGCCGCGTGCGGTAATTGGCAAAATGGGGATTTCCACGTGGGTAGTGCCCCACTTGGGTTGGGCTAGGGCTTTAGCCGTCGGCGAAAAACCTTCCAATCCACCCCGAAGTTCCATGCTGAGCGCATTTAACTGTAAGACGAGTTGATCGAGCTTTTTAGTCGCCTCCCGGCTGAGGTTCTTCGGATCCGAGGAATTGACGATGAGACTTCGTACTTTGCTGATCAAAGCCTTCAACTTCGCCTGCTCCGGAATGGTAAAAGCGTCCGTCGGTAATTCCGATTCGACAGTATCCAACTGATCAGAATTGCGCGCCACCAGAAGGGTGGATTTGTAATAGCGCGAGCCGATTGGGAGGGCCGCCTTGATGGGCGAGACCACTTCTTCCAGCTTGGCCACTTGGCACATCTCGTTGGCGGCCGTCGGAAAGTAGGCGCGTCCAATGCCCCAGGAGAAGTAGAACCAGATCAACATCAGGGTCGCGACTCCGGAGAGTGCCCAATACCAGCCGCCGCGGGTCCGTTGAGGATCACCAAAAACCTCATCCTTGGCCGTCAGAACGGCCTGCTTGCGTCCCAAGACGATTGACCAGATAAACATCGCCATCAGGAGGACGACGATAACCGCCGCGAACCCGGCGCGATTATCCGAAAACCACTCAACCACGACCCATGATCTCCTCTTCCATATCCCAAATCATGGTCAGGACTTCTTCGCGGACCTCGTTGAATTCCTTGTCCTGCTTAATCTCGCGAAGAGTTTCCGACAGGCCGCGCTCAGCGAATTGCAGATTGTATTCCTTGTGAATTCGGCCAGGCCGGGGCGCCATGACGAACAGGCGTTCGCCCAACAACAGAGCTTCTTCAACCGAGTGGGTGATGATGATTATCGTCTTGCCGGTCTCTTTCCAGAGCTCCAGCACCAGCGATTGCATTTTCTCACGGGTCAGCGCATCGAGGGCGCCGAGGGGTTCATCCATCAAAATTACATCCGGATCGTTGACCAGGCACCGGGCTAACGCCACACGCTGTTGCATGCCGCCGGACAATTGATAGGTAGGAGTATCGCCAAAACCCTGCAAGCCGACGATATCGAGCCATTTCTCGACAAGCTGACGGCTGTGCGCGGGGTCAGTGCTCTTCATGCGCAAGCCGAAGTCCACATTCTTAGAAACGGGCAGCCATTCGAACAAGGCGCCCTGCTGGAACACCATACCGCGCTCCAGGCCAGGCCCATCGATCACCCGCCCACCTAGGGATGCCCTGCCTGACGTAGGGTTCAAAAACCCGGCGATCAAGTTCAGCAGCGTCGTCTTTCCGCAACCTGACGGCCCAAGAACGGACAACAGCTCACCCTTCTTAAGGGTAAAATTAATGTTCTTGAGCGCCTCAACCACTGCACCTGTCTGCGGATTGGTGAAGGCCATGTTCAGGTCTTCACACACCAGATCAGCCATGAAGCCCCCCGTCATATGATGGCGGAGACAATGTGCGAAGGCCGCCGTATGACAGCGGCCTTCGCCATATCCAAAAAGTTCCCGTTACTTTAGGAATGAGCCATCAATTGTCTTGGCGATTTTCGATCCATCTGAGTCGCCAGAGAAAACCAAGCCCAACGACGACGCGGCCGATGCAGCAATGCCGCCTTTGTTGAAGTACTGCTCAAGCTGCTCCTTGGCGCTCGGGAAAATAAAATCCGCCATCTGCTTTTTGGTGGTCGGCACCTTCATCCCCGCGTCCTTCGCCACCTTGGCGATCTGCTCGTCGGTGGCCTTCCAGGCGACGTTTGCTTCTTCCGTCACTTCGAGGAAGGTCTTCACCAACTCAGGATTCTCCGTGGCGAATTTCTCCGTTACCGAGATAACGTCAAAGGAGCCGATGCCGGCATCCGTC
>DFRF01000054.1 GCA_002378125.1 Rhodospirillaceae bacterium UBA3470
ATGGACCTTAAAATATTTCCTCGCCAGCTTAGGTTAGAGATTTTTGCTAGTGGTAAGGTCGTATCAATGCGTTCCGTGGCTCCTCTTTCCCCCACCTTCGCAGCAGAAATTGAGGGTCTCGATCTGACCCAACCGCTTGATGACCAGATCGGCAATGCCGTTTCTCAGGCTTTTGAGGCGCATCCCGTTCTGATTTTTCCAAAACAGGATATTGATGATGATCGGCAGATCGCCTTCTCCGAAGTTTTTGATGTATTGGAGACGACGAAACCAGGGACCGTAGGCACCGGCTCAAAGGTGGTCGTTTTGTCAAACTTCGATTCAGACGGAAACATCGTCTTGGATGAAGAGCGCGCCGCTCTCCCCCCAGTACGCCGGCTATGGTGTTGGATCACGGCGCGGGGCGGAGCATTCTATATTGGGCCCCATTGCGTCGAGATCGAAGGCATGCCATTCGATAAAAGTCATGCACTTACTGACGAATTGACCGAATTCCCCACCCAGGAACGCTTTATCTACCGACATCATCGGCTTCAACATGACGTGATCATGTGGGACAATAGGGTGACCGTGCATCGCGCATCACCTTTCACCAGCACAACGGAAAAGCGCCATATGGTCCGGACCACAATCACCGGCGACACGCCAACTCTCACGAACGCGGCCTGATAGCTTTCGCATGGAGACCAAGGAAACCTTCGACTTCGTTATCGTTGGCGCCGGATCTGCTGGCTGCGTGCTTGCGAACCGATTGACTGAGGATGGTCGGCACTCGGTAATGGTCTTGGAGGCCGGGGGCTCCGATCGTCATCCCTTTGTCGCCGCACCAGCGGGATTCATCAAGACGATCGATCATCCCGGATTTAATTGGTGTTTTAAGACGGAACCCAACGCAGCGACAAAAGATCGGGAGATTTTGTTCCCGCGAGGCCGAGTCCTCGGCGGCTCCAGCGCCATCAATGGACACCTTTACGTCCGCGGCCAACCAAAGGACTATGACACCTGGGCGCAAGCCGGAAATCTCGGTTGGTCCTATGAGGATGTCCTGCCCTATTTTAAGAAGTCGGAAACCCGTCCAGAAGGCGACGCGAAGACACGCGGTACCGAAGGACCGGTACACGTGTCGGACATACACGAACGCCACCCCCTTTCCGAGGCTTTCATTGCCGGCGTCCAATCCCTCGGCATATCAGAGAACCCGGACTATAACGGACGCGTCCAAGAAGGCGTCGCCTACTATCAACGGACTATCCGGAATGGCACTCGTCATAGCGCTGCCACCGCGTACCTGCGTCCAGTAATACAACGGCGCAATCTGATCGTGACGTCCGAGGCAATGGTGCAACGGCTAAGCATCGAAGACGGGCGGTGCACCGGTGTCCTTTACCATCGTCACGGCAGCGCACGATCTGCGCACGCACGCCACTCCGTCATTCTGAGCGCCGGCGCGATCGGCTCACCACATTTACTTCAGGTCTCGGGCATTGGACCGGGCGCCCTGTTGCAAACCCTGGGGGTCCCCGTGGTTCACGAACTTCCCGGGGTGGGTGAAAATCTCCGTGATCACTTCGCCGTCCGCACAGCTTGCCGCGTGACCCAATCCATCACCTTGAACGAACGCGCCCGGGGCTGGCGATTGGGTTGGGAAATCACCAAATGGGTCGTGGCCCGCCGTGGATTGCTAGCCTTCAGCCCCGCACACGTGGCTGTGTTTCATCGATCCGCCGACCATTTGGAGACGCCGGACCTGCAATTCGTCTTCACACCGGCCAGCTACAGCGACGGCATGACCGGACAGTTGCAGCCATTCCCCGGCATGACAGCGGGTGTGTGGCAGATGCGCCCAGAAAGCCGGGGCTATGTCCGAGCCCGGACGCCAAACCCAGACGATGCGCCAGCCATCCAACCCAATTACCTCGACGCCCCGGAGGACCAACGGGCCATCGTCTCCGGCCTGCAATGGAGTCGGCGGTTCATGCAGACGGACGCTATGTCACCGTACATGGCCGAGGAGACCCTGCCGGGACCGAATGTGGTGGATCAAGCCGCCTTATTAGACTATGCCCAGGCCCGCGGCGCCACCGTCTACCACGCCATGGGAACCTGCCGGATGGGAATTGATCCCATGGCCGTCGTGGACCCGGAACTGCGTGTCCACGGCATCAAGGGGCTTCGGGTCATAGACGCGTCGGTAATGCCGACCATGCCATCAGCGAACACCAATGCGGCAACACTGATGATTGCTGAGAAAGGCGCGGACATAATCCGTCAATCAATCCAGTCCTAATTCGGCTATCCTTCGCCGGCCCAGCGCGCGGCCGCGCAATCGATCAACGTCAAAATTCTGTCCATCGAGACAGTCAGAAAGGCGATCAGGCCGTCTAGGATGGCTATGACCGTCGGGAGCTGGGCATCGCAGGATATGGCCTCACGCCTTCACAAAAAGTTTGCGCGGATAGTCTGCGAGGCAGGTCGCTGGCCCCGAAGTGCCGACCAACAAGGGTTCCGTGATCTCCAGTCCCCATTCATCCATCCAAAGCGCGGGCATGAGATGGAACGTCATGTTCGGGCACAGCACCGTCTCGTCTTCGGACCTAATTGAGAAGGTCCGTTCGCCCCAATCGGGAGGATAACTAAGGCCGATGGGATACCCGCACCGGCCATCCCGGGCGATCCCGCACTTTTTCAAAACCGCATAGAAGGCCCGGGCCACGTCACCGGCGGTGTTACCAGGTCTGGCCGCGTCGATGCTATCGGCAATGCCTTCTTGCAGCGCCTCCTCGGCGGCCAACATCTCCTTAGGCGGTGTTCCCAGAAAGACAGTGCGGCAAAGTGGTGCGTGATAACGGCGATAGCAACCAGCGATCTCGAAGAAGGTGCCTGCGCCAGCCTCCAGTTTCTGGTCATCCCAGGTCAGGTGCGCTGCCGTAGCGTCCAAGCCGGTCGGCAACAAAGGTACGATCGCCGGATAGTCACCGCCGAAAGTCCCTTCTTCGTCTTCGCCACCCAGCAACCCGGCGCGATAGATTTCCGCCACCAGTTCGTTCTTCCTGAGCCCCGGCCGCATATATTCAAATATAGCCGTATGCATATTCTCCACGATGCGCGCGGCACGCCGCATGAACGCGATCTCCGTCTCTGATTTCACGGCCCGGCACCAATTAATCAAAAGCGAAGCATCTCGCAGCGTGCCAGCATGGTCTTCAGACAACATCTGATGGGCACGGGCGGAGTAGTAATAATTTTCCATTTCGACGCCGAGGCACGCCTTCGCCCAACCACGATCGACGATGAGTTTTGCCAAATGGCTCATGGCATGGCGTTCGCTGGACATGACATAGTCGTCCGTATAGGGAACGATGTCATCCTCCGCCATGTAACATTTCCGAAGGGCGCCGCGCGCATCCATGGCACGCCCCCAGAACACCGGATCGCCATGGGGACCGATCAAAACCCCCTGATGAACGTAGAACGACCAACCGTCATACCCCGTCAGCCAGGCCATATTGGACGGGTCACAGGTGAACAGAACCTCAATCCCAGCCGCGGCCATAGCCGTGCGCACTTTTGTCAAACGGTCGGCATATTCATCTCGGGCAAACGGTAGCGGTACATTGGGCATCGGCAAACACTTTCGATAAGGACAACGAACCAGTCTAACCCAGCAAAAATTCAGAGCCCTGGCTCACAGGATGAATATCGTTCAGCAAGATATAGTCCGTCCAGGCGCGCGACGCGCTAAAGTAAAAAGGCCGCTACGATCTGGGCGCGGCCTTTGCTATTTGAAAACCAGAGTTCGTGCAAACGAGCCGAAAGTTCAGGCCCACAGGCTCACTTCGCGTTGTCGGTGAGAAACTTGATAACCGCCTTGCGATTATCTGGCTTCTTCAATCTGAAGGCCATCTTCGACCGCTTCCCTCCGCGGGCCTTAATGAACTGTTTTGGATCGGCGATGTATTCATCAAGAAGCGCGGCGTCCCACGTCCACGCGTTTGCGGCGCAAGCCTTCTTGTAGTCCTTGCCATACTTGAACTTGATGGCGGCGCCGCATTTCCGACCCATAATGCCCTGAAGGGACGGTCCTGATTTGTTCCTAGCTTTGTTATAATTGTGGCAAGCCTTACATTTCTTCCAAACCTTGGCGCCGTCTATGGCCTGGGCCGGGGTAACAGTGATACCGACCAGGGCGACAGCCATGAAAATCCATTTGAACATTGAAATACTCCTACCTCTCTGCGAGGCTACGCGGTGGTTTGGTGTTAAGAACCGAATAGAACCATTTCTCTCCTAAGCGGATCACACCCTAGATCGAGCGCCGAACATTGGTTACCTTACCAGGCCATATAAATCATTTTCGGCAATTCCGAGTCCTCTTTGAATAATTGGGCTCTATACATACATATGCGTGAAATCGCGGAAATGCCAGTGTGGACAAAACTGGTCCAACATGGAGTTTTGTTGTTGGATGGTGGGGAAAATTCCGATCTCTAATCTTTACGCCACGCCAGGAATGGCCGATATAAAGGCTAACTGAATATTATTGCGCGGATCCTTTCGCGCCGTAGCGTTTAAGGAGGAAGACATGGGTGGATGGCAAGGAAAAATTCTAAGGGTCAACCTGACTGAGGGCACGGTGACTCCTGAGAAGCTGAATCAAGAATGGGCGGAACAGTACCTCGGCCAACGCGGTCTAGCCTCCAAATATCTCTATGAGGAAATGGACCCCTCGGTCGATCCCCTATCGCCAGAAAATAAGATGATCATTGGCACGGGCCCCCTTACAGGTACCATGGCTTCCACAGGAGGACGCTGGTCGGTTACAACCAAAGGTGCACTGACGAACGCCATCGCCAGCTCCAACTCGGGTGGCTACTTCGGCGGCGAGTTGAAGATGGCAGGCTGGGACCTAATCATTTTTGAAGGCAAGTCGCCAAAACCCGTTTATCTGCTGATCCGCGATGACGACGTCCAATTGCTGGATGCCAAAGAGTATTGGGGACAGACGGTCTGGGTGACGGAAGACGCCATCCGCGCAAAGCACCAAGATCCGCTTATCCGAGTTGCCTCGATCGGTCGGGCCGGCGAGAACTTAATTCGCTTTGCATGCATCATGAACGACAAGGACCGAGCCGCCGGACGTTCTGGCGTTGGCGCGGTGATGGGTTCAAAGAACTTAAAAGCCATCGCCGTACGCGGCACGGCGGGCGTCGCTGTGCATGATCCGGCTCGTTTCCTTAAGATCGTCCAAGAAATGCGCGAGAAGCTCGACACCCATGCAGCCCGCAACCGCTTAGCCCGCGTCGGCACCCACGCCATGATGGACAATACGAACGCTTACGGCTCACTGCCAACCCGCAACAGCCGCGATGTCCAATTCGATGGCCACGATGCGGTTAAGGTGAAAACTGCCCACACCCCGCGCCGCAACGACGGCAACCCAAACTTGATTTCTACTAAGGCCTGCTTTGCTTGCTCAATCGGTTGCGGCCGGATCGCGAAGATCGATCCGGACCATTACTCGGTCGCTTCAGAAGAAGCTAAGATAAAGTACGGCAACGCCATTGGCGGCTTGGAATACGAGAGCATCTTCGCACTCGCCCCGATGGTTGGATGCAACGACCTGGACGCGGCAACCTACGCCAACGCGCTCTGTAACGAAGACGGCATGGACCCAATCTCGCTAGGCGGTTCCATCTCAGCAGCCATGGAATTGTTTGAAGTGGGCGCTATCACCACTGAAGACACGGGAGGTCTAGAGCTCAAGTTCGGCAACGCCGACGCCATGACCAAGGTAACCGAGATGATCATCGCCGGCGAAGGAATCGGTGCCGACATCGGTCTGGGCGCACAAAGGCTTTGCGAAAAGTACGGTCATCCAGAATTTGCCATCGTAGTGAAGGGGCAAGAAATCCCAGGCTATGACACTCGCGCCATGCAAGGCATGGGGCTCGCCTATGCAACATCTAGCCGAGGCGCCTGTCACATGCGCGCCGCACCGTTCGTGGATGATTTCACCCACGTACGCACTGACGGCAAGGCGGAGATCGTGAAGAACACCCAGGACGTCAATGCCGCGAAGGACAACACCGGCCTTTGCGCCTTCTCAGGAAACGCTTGGGACATGAACGACTACGCCGCACAGATCGACGCCGCCTGCGGTGGTGGCTGGGACGAAGCACGCATGCTGGAAGTTGGCGAACGAACCTATACGCTGGAACGTCAATTCAACCTTCGTGCGGGATTAACAAAAGAGGACGACACTCTCCCAGATCGCTTCCTTAAGGAAGCAGCCAAGTCGGGCGTCGCGAAGGGAAGGGTTACGGAACTGGATAAGATGCTGCCTGAATATTACGAGCTTCGCGGTTGGACCAAGGACGGAGTGCCCACCAACGAGACCCTTGACCGGGTCGGCATCTGATGAAAGTCCGCGTGAAGCTCCTGTCGCCGTCAGGTGACATGCCTAATGGATTTGATCCCTTTGGTGAAGCGGAGATGGATTTAGCCGCCGGCGCAACTGTGGCCGACATCATGAGCCAAATCGACCTTCCAAAGGAAGAGTCCTACACCTCCTTAGTTGACGGTCAGCCAGTAGTGCCGGACCACCGCGCCGGTCATGCCCTGCGCGACGGAGATGAAATCACCTTGCTACCCGCTATCCAGGGGGGCTAAAGCCCCTAGCTACCCATAAACTCCCGATAGAGTTTGGCGAGATCGTCGACCGCCACCTGCATAAACTTTTCTCCATGCTCGGCTTTCGCCAAGGTAGGGTTCGAGCCGATTCGCCCATCTGGGAAGCTACGCCGGTAATCGGCGGCGTCGTAGATATCGCCATCGGGGGCCGTCCCCGGCTCCATCGGCGCGTTCCGCACGCGGGCCGCTGTTTCCGGGAACAGGGCGTAGGTGACCGCGACCTCGGACGCCGTCGCGTGGCTGCCTTCCGCGTCGCCATAGAGCTCTTCGGCAAGTTTCACGACACCGGGCATCATGAACCAGTTGTGCAGGGCGCACTTTACTGGCGCACGGTTTGAGGCTCCCCCAAGACTGCTATCCGCGTAGACCTCAGAAAAAGCCGCTGTCACAGTGGCGATGTTGCCGCCATGACCATTGACGAAAAAGAACCGCTCAAACCCATGAACGGTCAAGGAGTCGACCATATCCTTAATCACTAGCAATAGGGTCGAGGGTTTAAGGGTCATGGAGCCTGAGAACCCCAGGTGATGTTGAGCCATGCCGACGCTGATGGTCGGAGCAACATAGGCGTCGACCTCGTCCCCGAGCCGCTGACCAATGGCCTCGGCGGTCAGGGCATCCGTGCCGACCAACCCTGAGGGACCGTGCTGTTCCGTGGACCCAATGGGCATTATGATGCCTTTGTATGTTCTTAGATATTCATCGACTTCCGGCCACGTGGCGAGTTGCAGGCGCATGGTTTATTACTTCCTTTCTCCACATTCTGATCTATCCGGCTGGCAGGGGCAAGTTGGCGTCAGGCGCGGCCTTTTTTTATGTTGCGGATCAAAAACCGGCCTGGTTGGAGAAGCGGTGGAACGCTCACCGGAACCGGCAGTGGAGATCCTAGTATTTGGCTTGCCAAAATCTCGCCAGCCAACGGCGCAGTAAGGAAACCGCGCGAGCCCAGACCCGATAGGACGAACAAACCTGGCTGGTCGATATGGAACCCAAGATCACCCATCTCGCCGCCAACGCCCATGGCGGACAAGGCAGAAGCAACGGCCTCGCCTTCGGGAACGGGGCCAACCACTGGAACCCGGTCTGGCGTGGTCGCGCGAAGCCCAGTCCAACCGCCCGTCACGTCGCCCAATGCCGTCGCTAATTGTGGCAACCGCTGCGCGACAAATTCTAAATTTCGGCGATGATCATCCTCTCGCACAGCCACCCAGGAATCGCCGTTCCAATCGGCCTCTCGATCGAATGTGGCGCCCAGGATATGCATACCATCTACAGCGGGCGTCAGATAGTTGCCGAAGGTAATAGGCGCCGTTATCTGATCCGATATCGGCGTCGCCGCCACATAGGAGATTTGTCCCCGATTGGCGGCTAACGCCATGGCCGAGAAACCGCTCAAGGCCATGGCGTCTATGCCGTTTGCTAAGATAACGGCCGCCGCATCCTTAACCGATGCATCATCCAAATGCAGGCGCCATCCATCCTTTTGCCGCGCAAGGCGGGTGATACCGTTGCCGAAGCGTGTGCTAACGCCGTCACCCAAGGCCGCGCAGACCTCTCGCGTATCCAACGTGCCACCCGCGGCGAACCAAGTGCCGCCTGTATCAGCCGGTATGCCGCTGACCACTTGGCATCCCGCCGCGTCGACAGCCTCGGCGCCCGGCAAAGCTTGATAGCGCGTGCCATCCGCTGCATCTCGACCAAGCACTAGGATACCGCGGCTGATCCATGCTTCATCAAGGGCATCATAGCAGCGCGACGCGAACTCGAACGCGGCATGAAAAAAAGCCGCAAGGGACGAACCATCGTTCAGGGGGCGAGGCTGAAGCAAACCTGTCGGTGTTCCCGAAGCCCCACCGCCAGCAACACCATGGCGGTCGTATACCGTAACCTCCGCTCCCGCATCACCAAGCGCCCGCGCCGCACTCATGCCGGCAATGCCTGCGCCGATGACCACGACCGGGCCATCAATCGCGCCAGACAACGGTGCTTCAACCCGTTGTGAAGCCGATTGCCCCACCCGCACGGGACGCTCCGTCAGTTGGCCAACTAGGCATTCCCGTTTCGACCCGAACCCCGGATGCCTCTTCATGGTGAACCCAGCGTCGACTAGGCCTCGGCGGACGGCGCCGGCGGCAGTGAAAGTCGCGACGGTCGCATTGGGTGAAGACCGCGCAGCAACCCGCGATAAGATATCGGGCGCCCACATCTCGGGGTTCCGCGCGGGGGCAAAACCGTCCAGATACCAGGCATCCGCGAACAGTGCCATTTCATCCAAGGCGCTGGCCACTTCGCCATAAACCAACAGCAACGCTATCCGTCCGCTGTCAAAGCGCAGGAGATGATGGCCGGGGCGGCGCGGTGGCAGTTGATCAACTAGCGCTTTCGCCAGTTCGCCAATTTCGGGAAATGCCGCAGTGGCGCGCCACACGTCATCCGCGGTGAGCGGATAACCTTCAACCGAAACAAAATGCAACCGACCCGTTTGGCCTCTGTCGCGCCAGGATTTCCAAGTTGTAAGAAAGTTCAACCCGGTCCCGAACCCGAGCTCACCAATAGTGAACCGCGTGCGGCCGCGCCAGCGGTCGGGGAGGTCATTTCCGGCCAGAAAGACGTGGCGGGTTTCTGCCAGACCGTTCTCCACCGAATAATAGGGATCGTTAAAGCGCCCAGACACTGGAACCGCGTCGCCGCGCCAGGAAATATCAGGATCCAAAAGGCTCGTCATATTCGGTAATAACGTGGGCTGGCGCGAGGTGCAAACACTGGCCACAATAGCTACGCGAGGCTATCCTCGGACAATAGAAAATGTTGAATTTCAGAGGAGGCCCCCATGTCAGGAACCCTTACCGTCACTTCGGACGCCTTCAAGGACGGCGACCCGATCCCAGAAAAATATGCTTTCTGCGCACCTTGCGTCGAGGAGCATTCAAAGATGAGCACCAATATCAGCCCTGCGCTAAGCTGGTCCGCAGGCCCCGAGGGCACCAAGAGCTATGCGATAATCTGCGTTGATGTGGACGTACCGACCATTTTCGACAACATCAACACGGAAGGCAAAACCATTCCCGCGGACCAGCCCCGTCAGGATTTCTTTCACGGCCTTCTGGTGGACGTGTCAGCGAACCGCACCAACTTGGCCGAAGGCGAAGAATCGGACGGTCTGGTTGCCAAGGGCAAGCCGATTGGCCGCATGCCCCACGGCTTGCGGGGCATCAACGACTTCACCATGTTTATGGCATCTAACCCGGACATGGCCGGCAACTACGGCGGATATGATGGTCCCTGCCCGCCCTGGAACGATGAGTTGCTGCACCACTACGAATTTCGGGTATACGCCCTGGACGTGGACAGCCTGGGCCTGGATGAAGGCGGTGAGTTTCGTGGCGCAGAGGTCATGGCCGCCCTGGAAGGCCACATCCTGGCGGAAGGAAAGCTGACGGGCACTTATACCCAAAACCCGGATGTTTCGTCCTAGGCCTTGCGTCGCGTCCCTGGGGCCGGTGGCGTTTGGGGCGGTCCGGCGAAGCATTGGGCCACTGCCATCCAACGATTGGCGACATCGCCGATCACGGTCAAATCCGTGTCGTCGATGTTGCGTGTCTGGGTGACTACTTGGCAGAACCCTTCGGCCGGGCCCTCGATACGGTTGGTATTCGAAGCCTCATTCCATTCCCACAAAGCTCCCGACGGCGCGGTCAGACGCACGTAGGGTTTTCCCTCTGGTACGGGCTCATCGCGGTTGATGAAGGTCCAGTCAAAGGTATTGATGCCCATGACGCAGATATTCTTGATCCGATCTCCACTGATCCGGTCCTCGCCTAGAAGATCGTATATGGCCTGAGTATGGGACCAGGTCTCCATTAATCGTGCGGTTATGGAGGATCGAACACTCATGTCCGGCCCGGCCCACTTCACCCGCTTCTTCGGATCAGCGACGGCAAACCGATCGCACATGCTGGGATAATAGGCGCGCCATTCCTCGAAAAGCGCTCGCCCCTTGAGGCCCTCCATAAGCCGATCCGTGGCGTCAATAAGAGTTTCGCCGTGTGTCTTCCGGGCGGCGCGCATTTCGCCGTATTCACGGACAAACCGGGGCTCGTCGTGAACCGATAAATCGGCCATAACGTTAAAGAAATGCAAGTGCTGCATAATATGGTTGATAGTCCAGGCCTTGAACCCGGTCGGCCGCTTGAAATCGACGTCCGACATCGGGGCTAGAAGTTCGGCGACGACGTCACACTCTTCACGGAAATCGTTCGCTTGAGGCATCATAGATTGGTCTCCTCAATCTTGAACATGGCCGCATCGGCGGCGATCTGTATCCCCAATCAGAACATATCGTCGCTGACCGCGTGGTTCACTAGGGTAAGGATGTCGTGCTGCATCTTCATGACCCCAAGGACTGCCAGTCGAGTGCCGGCGCTCCCCGATTATCTCGGCTCCACGAATCCCTCCGGGACGGTTCCATGCAACAGCGCGGTGATCTGTGAGATTGCGCGCCCGAGCGTCTTCATACTCACGCCGGTATAGCAAAACGGCAGCCATGTGGATCTACATACTCGTTTTCGGGACGATCAAGGCATCCACGGCGACGGCCCCGTCGGACAGCACCAGGAAGGGATTAATGTCGATAGTCTCAATCACTTCAGCATTCTCAGCGGCAAACACGGAGAGCCGCGCCAGGGCGTCCGCCAGGGCATCAATATCTGCCGGCGGCGCGCCACGCACGCCGTCTAGCATGGAGCGACCTTGAATCTCGTCGATCATGCGGCGTGCCTCGTCCATCCCAAAGGGCGCCAGGCGGAAGGTGACGTCATTCAAGACTTCAACGAAGACGCCGCCGAGCCCGAACATGACCGCCGGGCCGAAGACCGGATCGCTGACCACGCCCATGACGGTCTCGACCCCGTCGGAAACCATCTCCGCGACGATGACCCCGTCGATTCGGGCATCTGGCGCGGCATCGGCCGCGCGCTGAATTAGGGTTGCGTAACCATCGCGAACAGCGTCTTTCGTCTCAAGATTCAGTAAGACGCCACCGATCTCGGTCTTGTGCAGTATGTCCGGCGAGGCGATTTTCAAGACCACCGGTCCGCCGATGTCGCGCCATATGGCTACCGCCGCATCAGCATCTCCAGCTAATCCTTCTTTAGTCACCGGGATACCGGCGCTGCCGAGGATGGCCTTTGCTTCGTGTTCGGCTACCGACGCCGTGGGCGCGGGCATTGCCTGCGCTGGCAGCGCCGGCGGCACGTCGGGTCGGCCTCGGCGATAAATCTCCCCAAACCGGGTCAGCGCCGCCATGGCGCGAACCGCCAGGGACGGATCATCGAAGCAGGGGTAGCCCATGTCCTCGTATGTGCGGACCAACTCAACGGAAGCCTGCATGCTCATGATCATCGGCTCATCCGGATACTTCTCCTTAAGGCCACCAAAAATTTTCAGGCAAACATCCTTAGTGAAGGGTGACTCCGGGACGCTGGCCATATAAATGATGTGGGAATCGTAATCGGCTTCATCGACAGTCAGACTGACGTTCTTTTCCATGAGGTCGGGGTCGTTGAGGGCCTGGGCGGTAAAGTCGACCGGATTGTTGACGCCCGCATAGGGGATCATTTCCTTCAACTTCTTCTGCACCAGGTTGGGCAGCGGCATTACATCCAAATCGCGTTTGACCGACGCGTCGGCCATCTGCACGCCGACACCGCCTGAAATGGTCTGCAGGCTGATCTTGTTGCCGGCCGGGAAGCGACCAAACTGGCATGCATAAGCTACATCCGCCAATTCTTCGGTGGTTTCAGCACGGTAGACCCCATACTGACGGAACAAAGCCTCATAGACCGCGTCCGCACCGGCAAGAGACGCTGTATGCGACGCCGCGGCACGGGCGCCAGCATCGGTCGTACCAACCTTCATAAAGACCACAGGCTTTTCCGCATCGCGCGCCATTTCCAGGGCCTGGCAAATGCGGTCAGCATTCTTTATGCCCTCCGCATAGGCCAGAATGACATCCACGTCTGGAGTTTGCGCGTAGTATTCAATGACCTCCGCGACGTCTACGTCGGCCTCGTTCCCCGTGGTTACCCAATAATTGGTACCTATACCGCGCTTTTGCGCCGCCAGAAACAGGTGTGAGCCATACGCGCCACTTTGACTAATGATGCCGGCGGTACCGTTGGCGACCTTAATCATGCTAGGAGCATTGGCGAAGGTCCCGAACCAACCGTGCGCGATATTGAAGATGCCAAGGCAATTCGGACCTATGATGCGCATCCCGGTCTCCGCGGCGATGTCACTGATCTCCGCTTGAGCCGCGTCCTCACCCATTTCGGCGAAACCCGACGTGAAAATCACCGCGCTCTTCACGCCGCATTCGGCGCAATCGCGGATAACGTCGACCGCGATGGCAGCGGGCACGGAGATAATGGCGCTGTCAACAGCCTCGGGCACGTCCTTGATGCTAGAATAGGCCTTTAGGCCTTGTACCGTTTCGCGCTTCTTGTTTACCGGGAAGATATTGCCCTTGAAACCCTGCTCCTTGGTGAAATGAAGGGGGCGTCCGCCGATTCGTGATGGCGTATCCGATGCGCCAATGACGGCGATGGAATTAGGTTTCAAAAGTGGTTCGAGTGAATACGCCATCGCGTGCGAATTCCTTCTAGGGGGCAGTTAATTGGTCTGCTAGGTCCCGGGGCTCCAGCTCCAGCGCCAGCATAGCAAGAATTTGCTAGGCATGGATTAGACCCGATATATCTGTGATGAGGGAAATTTGCATATCATCATTTCGCAGTGGTTGGGTCCCGCGGCATCAAAAATGAGCGCATCCGATTTACCATCGATATTCATGCCCCCGTTCGAGCGTCGTGCGGCTAAATATCATAAGGTGGTTTATTGAGACCTTCCGGTGACAAGGTAAACACTTCGTAGCCGTCATCGGTGACGGCTAGGGAATGTTCGAACTGGGCTGACAGAGATCGATCCTTGGTCACCGCCGTCCAACCGTCGGAAAGAATCTTCACATCGAACCGTCCCACGTTGATCATAGGCTCAATTGTGAAAAACATGCCGGCCTGCAAAACGTCGCCCTCGCCCGGACGGCCAAAGTGCATCACATTGGGCGCGTCGTGAAATACCTTACCTAGGCCGTGCCCGCAGAAATCGCGCACCACGGAGAACCGCTCGCCTTCGGCATAGGATTGGATGGCGTGTCCGATATCCCCCAGGGTCGCACCCGGCTTGACCATGCGGATACCGCGCCACATCGCCTCGAACGTAACATCGATCAAGCGTTGAGCTTTGACGCTGGATTTCCCGACGGTGAACATACGGCTCGAATCGCCGTGCCAGCCGTCAACGATCACGGTGACATCGATATTGATGGCATCGCCATCCTTCAAGCGCTTGTCACCGGGAATGCCGTGGCAAACGACGTGGTTAATAGACGTGCAAATGGACTTGGGGAACCCCCGATATCCCAACGGCGCTGGCACCGCACCGCGATCAACAATGAATTGGTGACACATTTTGTCCAATTCTTCAGTAGTGGTGCGCGGCTGCACGTGGGGCGTAATGAAGTCTAGGCATTCGGCGGCCAGACGACCGGCGCGACGCATCCCCTCGTAACTCTCGGGGCCGTGAATTTTGATGTGCCGGCCATCGCGGCCCAGCGTCCGGGTAATCAAGTCTTCTTGCATCACGAGATTATGCCAGTAATTAGACCATTTTGCCTAGCGCAGTCCGCCCCCAACACCCTGAAAGATAAGCGCGTCAGCCAAGGAATTCCACCGGCTTGGCAACGTTAATCTCCTTTGGGGTAAGCTTGCAATTGAAGGCGATCACCTCCACGCCGGACTTGCGGGCCTTGTCCAAGGCCTCGCCATAGGTGGGATCGATATCCCGGGCAATGGCCATGCTGTCGGCGTCACCGCGTTGAAGCAGATAGAACATGACCGCCCGGTGGCCTTCCTTGACCATGTCAGAAAGCTCCGCCAGGTGCTTGGTACCACGCGCCGTTATGCCGTCTGGAAACTCGACCGGCGCGCCCTTGGTCAGATCGCGACGCATGGTGACGTTTTTGACTTCCACATAGCAATTCCGACCGTCCGTCATCTCCAGCAACACGTCGATGCGAGAGTTATTGCCGTATTTCACCTCACGTCGTAAGTTGTCAAAGCCCGTGAGAGACGGCACCTTGCCAGCCACAATCGCCTCTGCAACCAGGGTATTGGGATGCTGAGTGTTAATCCCCACAAGCGATCGCTTGATTTGGATCATCTCCCACGTAAACTTGAGTTTCCGGTCCGGGTTCTTAGCCGGACTGAGCCAGACCTCGGCGCCGGGTTCATCAACGCTGATCATGGATCCAGAATTGGCGCAATGGGCGGTCACCACGTCACCATTTGCTAACGTGACGTCAGCCATAAAACGCTTATAGCGTTTGATCAATTGACCTTTAATCAAAGGAGCGTGAAATTTCATGCTTCCTCTTAAACGTCTCGATGGCAGCCGGCAAGCGGGTGTTTGCAAATTGATGCACCGCCCGCCGTTGGCGACCCGATATCGCACATTTCCAAATGTCGCGGCAGCATAATTTATCCTTAGGTCCCTACCGGATGATTGAATGAGCTATTTGAAAGACGGCCGTCTGCCGCCATCATACCCCTACCCTGTTCGTTCCGAAGTAGCACAAGTTGAGGCCTCCTACGCAAACCGTCCAACCAAGTGCCGAAAATAAACCTGCATCCTCCGGCGCCAGGTTAGCAACGGCCTCACCCGCATTGCCTGGGCTCACGGGCTCGTTGATGACCTCAAGATTCTCATTCATTACATGCAGTCCATCCCGCAGGAGATCACGGGCTCGAGTTTCCATAAGATGAACTTTCGGGATTTCTGACGCCGGTTCGCCTACGCGGCGCTGTCACGGATCAAGTTCTCCTGCGGCTTCTCGGGGCTGGAACAAACATTGGTTTCCATCGCCTTCGCAGTTATCAAAATTAACAATCGGGATTTCCGTCAGACTAGTCGGCTGGACGATTTTGAACACCTGCTGATGATTCAAGACAACTGGAACCCGATGCCACGACCGCGCAACCCTCAGGACTTCGCGCTTGGTCGGGCAGAAACCTCATCATACCATCGTTTCAGGTTTGGCGTCTCATCGTCGACACGCTTCTTCACCACCTTACCGAAATCAATGGCGATCAACCCCGCGATATCGGCAATGCTGAAGTCGTCACCGGCCACGTAGCGATTGTCAGCCAAGCGCTCATCTAGAAGCCCGTGGAAAAGATCTATGCGCTTCAGACCACGTTCCGCGAGGTCCGGAATCTGGTCGAAATTCGTCGGCCCTGCCAGTGCTCTATTGGCAAAGAACTCAATGCTGTTGCGGACTGCATCGGCCGTCGGCTGCATCCCTTCCAGTTCCATGCGACGGTGCCACATCTCCACATTCGCCTTGCCGAGGGCACCCGTACCAAACAAGACAGGCTCCGGGTTCGTTTCATCCAGATAGCGGCAGATGGCGACGGATTCGGTTATCAGGGTGCCGTCATCCAGAAGCAGCGCCGGCACCTGCAGGCGGGGGTTTACCGCCTTATAGGCATCCCCCATCTGCTCTTTCGCCCCTAGATCAACCGTAATCATTTCCAGATCGATCCGCTTCTCGGCGGCAAACATCCGTACTCGTCGCGCATTGGGCGCACGTTCAAAGTCGTATAGCTTCATGCGTATTCTCACTACCGATCAGGGCAAATAAAGTATTCAGGATACCCATCGGGCGGACAAGTGCGAGATATTTCAAAACCTAAGCGCCGAACACCACGAACATATTTGTTGGACCGATCCCCAGTTACCAGGGTAAGACAGTTAATCGCGTAGGCCACGTGCCATGATTTGAGGAACCGCCACCTTGACGACATTAGTCACCGTGGACATCTCCCCAGGTGAATTGGTTGACAAGATCACTATCTTGGAAATCAAGTTAGAACGCATCACGGACGAAACCAAATTGCAGAACGTCCGGACGGAGTGGACTGTTTTAACGCGGGCTCGCGACGCCAACCTACCCCGTTCCACCGAATTAGACGACCTGACTGCAAAGCTCAAGGAGGTCAACGAGAAGCTCTGGATGATTGAGGACGACATCCGCAATTGCGAGCGACAGAAAGACTTTAGCGACGGATTTATCCGCCTGGCCCGCGCGGTCTATTTCAATAACGACGACCGCGCCCGGTTGAAGCGACGCATCAACAAACTCCTCGGTTCACCACTCATCGAGGAGAAATCCTACGCCACTTATTGAGCTGTTTCGAGCGCCGCATCTATGACACTGTTTCAATTTCAGGAGCGGTTTCTCCGTCTCCTTCGCCGGTTCTCAAGTCGGCGTGACCAACCCGGCAGAGTCTTGATCATACCCGGCGGCGGCCTTGGCGACACGACCCTGTTCGCCCACGCTATTGAACAGTTTCTGGATTTGACTGAACCTAGCGAAATAATCCGATTGTTGCTCAACCAGGGGTCGGATCGATTAACGTTGTATGTCTCTTATAAAGACTAACCCTGATAGAAATCTGGACGAGACATCATACCCGTTTGATCACTGCATCCACCTCATAAACAACAAATTTTCGCCCTTTAGCTTTCGATGGCCTTCAACGGCGACTTAGTTCAATCGATAATAGTGGCGTCCAGATGCCCCATGGTTGAAAGCACCTCAAACACGGTTATAGCGACATCCGCATCGGCGGATGCCGCATCGGACGCGGCGTTGATAAGGTTAGTTTCTCCACCCAGCACATCAATTAAAGAGCGATTGCCCAATTGCCGCTCACGGCGAGCAAGTTCCAGGAACTCGGACGCTATGTCGACTTGATTGTGTCGATGTTCCGCCTCTCTTCTTGAGGTCTCCAACTTGTGCCAGGCGTTCCTCGCCTGCAGCTCGAGAACATCCCGGCGGTCACCGAACTGGTTTACCGCAGAGATGTGCGCCTGACGCGAAGCCCGCAAGGAATTGACTGCGGTCAAACCCAAATTGAAACCGTAGGTAGCCTCAAGCTTGATCTGCCAATCCTGCTGAGAACCGACGGTACCGCCGCTGTTTTGCTTGTTCTTATGCTCACCTATCACATCGAAGGTCGGCATGAATTCGTCCACGCGGGTTTTAGCAACATCTTCGCGGGCGATAGAGGCGGTCAGGCGATCAACGAGCAACGTTGGGCTGTCTTGGCGGACAAAAACCAACAATTCATCAAGCGACTTAGGCAAAAGCTCCAGCGGTAAGCGAAGTTCCCTCATTTTAGCAATGTCCTTGGGCTTGTCACCAAACACCGCCTGGTAGGCGTTCAATGCTTCCAACAGCGCCCTCTCGCTCCGGATGATGTTGCCAAGCGCTCCGGCTAATTGAGACTTCGCCTGAAGCACGTCCGTCGTAAACCCGGATCCCCGTTGTACCTTTGCGTCTTCCAGTTCCGCCTGCTGCTTGATGTTTTCCGCCGACCCCTTGGCAAAATCTAAGAGCTTCTGAAAACGCATCACGTTCAAGTGCGCGCTGACGCCCTCCAGAATGATCCCTTGCACGGTCGCGCTAAGCTGCGCCTCGGCTTGGCGATAAGCCAGAATGGCCCGACGGATGGACGAATTCGTCGACCCAAAATCCCACAGTTTCTGCGTGATTTTGGTCTCAAGATTCCGCGGCTCCAGTGCCGTGTCATCGGTTCCGGTGGGTTTGTTCTGCCGTTCATGGCCGTAGTTCGCGGTAACGTCCAAATTCGGATACCAATCGCCACGCGCCACTTCAATTCTTTCCTTCGCCCCCTCAAGGCTGGCCGCCGCCGCGAGGACACGTTTATGGTTCTTGGTAAGGTCCGTCAGCATCTCACGCAGGGACTGCGCCTGCGCGACGTCAAGCGTCATCGCGACGCCTAAGGCGACGATACTTGTATAACCAATTAACCGGAAAATATTCTTTACCCCAAGTCGCTCAGCTAATTCTCCGTAGCGTCAAATGCCGATTGTCGGACGGCAATTATTTCCCAAATCACATTTCAGACTTAGCGGAATCCGAACAAATTACCTTTTGTTTCATAGTGTAAACCAACGAATTCGCATCCACCAGCCAATTATTCACACAACATCTATGCTCAAAGAAATGGCTTTCAAAACAATATGGAAGGAAAGTGTCGAGAAATACTTAACGACCATCAGATGCCAAGCCTGAAGGATCTGGCATGGGAATTGCTACATTACTCTAATATGCATGATAACGGAGAATACCAATGGCACCGATTATTGACGAATACGCACTGAGCGCCCCGCCGACATCCATACCCGCGTCAACCACCGATTGGAACGACGTATGGCAACGTGAAGAAGCAGCTGACCAAGGGTCGCGCTTGCTCCTCGCCATCGCAACGGATCTTAGCTTAGACGACTCGGTTTTGGACCTGGACGACTACATCAACTGACCGCCGTCATAACGCAGCGCGGCGGCAAAATTGGACGTCATAACAGCGGCTTCTGTCCCTCACGGGACTGAGAATCAACAACCGCCAAAGCGCTCATGTTGACCAGGCCACGAGCCGAAATTGACGGCGTCACGATGTGAACGGGTTTCGCAGCGCCAACCAACAAGGGGCCGACCGCCAGACCATCCCCCGCGGCCTTGAGCAGATTGAACGCCCCGTTCGCCGCCTCCAGATTCGGATAAACCAGAAGATTGGCTGCTCCGCTCAGGCGCGCGTTCGGAAAGACACGCTGGCGGAGCACCGGGTTGACAGCTGAATCGGCATGCATCTCTCCTTCAACCTCCATATCCGGCACCCGATCACGGAGTTTGACCACTGCGGCCCGCATTTTTCGAGCGCTAGGCGTATCAGCGTTGCCAAAGTTGGAGTGCGAAATCAGCGCCACCTTCGGGTTCATGCCGAACCGGCGAACCACATCGGCACCAAGTATCGTCATTTCTACAATTTCCTCCATAGACGGGTCCGGCGTGACCTGGGTGTCGCAGATGAAGAACGTTCCCTTGTTGACGATCAAGGCGCTGATGGCGGATACGTCGCGGATCCCTGGAGCCATACCGACCACGTCCAGAACATGCTTCAGGTGCCAACCATAATGGCCATAGGTGCCGCAGATCATCGCGTCCGCCTCGCCGCGCTGCATCATCATAGCGGCAATGACCGTTGAGTTCGTGCGCATGATGGTTCGGGCCAAGTCCGGGGAAACGCCACGGCGCTCCATAATCCGGTGATACCCGCGCCAGTAGTCATCATAGCGGGGGTCGCTTTCGGGATTCGTGAGACTAAAGTCACGTCCCTCTTCCAGACGCAGGCCCAACTTTTCGATCCGACTAACCACCACGTCCGGCCGACCGACCAAAATCGGCCTCGCGATGCCGTCATCGACCACGACCTGAAGAGCCCGCAGAATGCGCTCGTCCTCACCCTCAGCAAACACAAGGCGGCGGCGGTCGCGGCGGGCGCGCTCGAATACCGGCTTCATCAGCATGCCAGACCGGAAAACGAAACGCCCCAGGCGTTCCCGGTAGCGCTCGAAATCCTCAATGGGCTGTTTCGCGACACCAGAGTCCATCGCCGCTTCGGCGACGGCCGCCGCAACCTCCACGATCAGGCGAAGATCAAACGGCTTGGGAATGAGATAGTCTGCCCCGAAGACCAATTCCTCGCCTTGGTAGGCTTGCGCCACTACCTCCGAGCTCTCCGCCTTTGCCAAATCGGCGATTGCGCGTACGGCCGCCAACTTCATCTCTTCGTTGATGGTCGTCGCTCGCACATCCAGGGCACCCCGAAAAATAAACGGGAAACACAGTACATTGTTCACCTGGTTCGGATAATCCGAACGGCCCGTGGCGATCACCGCATCCGGGTTGGCAGCCCGAGCATCGTCTGGGTTTATCTCCGGTTCTGGGTTGGCCAGGGCCAGGATTAGCGGTTTCGCTGCCATGCGCTTGACCATTTCCGGTTTCAGGACGTCGCCAGCCGACAAACCTAGAAACACATCCGCATCGTCGATTACTTCGTCTAGTGTCCGCGCATCCGTCTTCTGAGCATAAGCAGCCTTTTCCGGATTCATATCTTCGTCGCGACCCTCATAGACCACACCCAGATGGTCAACCAGCCATACGTTTTCCCGCTTTACACCCAAACTCAAAAGCAGGTTCAGGCACGCGATGCCCGCTGAGCCGCCACCAGTGGACACCAGCTTGATGTCGGCAAACTCTTTACCAACCACGCATAGACCGTTGAGGGTTGCGGCGCCGGTAACGATGGCGGTGCCGTGCTGGTCGTCATGGAAGACAGGAATACCCATACGCTCCCGGCATTTACGCTCAACCACGAAACATTCCGGCGCCTTGATGTCTTCCAGGTTGATGGCGCCAAAGGTGGGTTCTAGCGCCGCAATGATATCAACCAATCTATCAGGGTCCGTCTCATCCACTTCGATGTCGAAAACGTTGATACCCGCAAACTTCTTGAAGAGAACCGCCTTCCCCTCCATCACTGGCTTCGACGCCAGCGGCCCGATATTGCCAAGCCCCAAAACGGCGGTCCCGTTGGATATCACAGCCACTAGGTTCTGACGCCCCGTGAGGGTCGCGGCTTCTCCGGCGTCCTCTACAATGGCTTCGCAGGCCGCCGCCACGCCCGGTGAATAGGCTAATGCCAGGTCGCGCTGATTTGCCAACGGCTTGGTTGCGGCAATCTCGAGCTTGCCGGGCACCGGTCGCCGATGATACTCCAATGCCATGCGTTTCAGGGATTCGTCGGCCATGTCGTCCTCATTCGTAAATTCGCGAGGCGATAGAATGTTCCATATTTTCTTGGCGTAGGGTGATGGTTCATAGGGCGGATAGCAAACGGTTTTCAGCGGCTTTGGGCGGTTCTGTGCCGAATGTGCTCGGACATCGGGGCGCCGCCGGACACGCACCGGAAAATACCTTGCCATCGCTTCTGAAGGCTCACGAATTGGGCATCTCTTGGGTGGAGTTCGACGTCAAGCTGAGCCGCGACGGCGTCCCTGTCTTGTTCCATGACGATACCCTGGATAGAAATACGGACGGACGCGGCCCGATTGCCGATCAGGACCTACAGGCGCTTCGGAACTACGATGCGGGCGCTTGGTTTGACGCGGCTTTCGCGGGCACGCCCCTGCCGACCTTGGACGAAGGACTCGCCGTTCTGGCACGATGCGGCATGGGCGCCAACGTCGAGATCAAACCGTCAAAAGGCCGCGAGGCGGAAACGGGCATGGCCGTGGGCAAAGCCCTTGCGGAGACCTGGCCGACGGATCTGCCGCTGCCCCTGGTCTCCAGCTTCTCCGCCGCCGCCCTGCAAGCATGCGCCGTCGCGGCGCCGGATCTGGCCCGGGCGCTATTGGTGTCCGCCGTGCCGAAAGATTGGCGCGCGCAGCTTGACGCTGTCGAAACGGATACCCTGCACTGTATGTCACAAAGGTTGCGCGAACGAAAGGCAAAGGAGATCCTGAAGGCCGGCTTCATCTTGCGTTGTTTCACGGTGAACCGGCCGAACCGGGCCCGACAGTTGCTGGACTGGGGCGTCCACGGCATCATCTCTGATTATCCGGACAGAATTCTCAAGATCGCATAGGCAAGCACCATGGCGGATACGCGTTACATTCTGGGCATCGATCAAGGCACCACCAGCACCCGCGCTGTCCTCTTCGATGATGGCGGCATCCCGGTTCATATAGCGCAACGGGAGTTGCCACAAATATTCCCCAACGACGGTTGGGTGGAACACGATCCCGAAGAAATCTGGTCTGCCACCGTGGCCGTGTGCGCGGACGCCATCGCCACCTGTCCGGACGGGGTATCGGCGATCACCGCCATCGGCATCGCCAACCAGCGTGAGACTACCGTCGTCTGGGACCGGACAACAGGCGTGCCGGTTCACAATGCAATCGTTTGGCAGGACCGGCGCACTGCATCGGTGTGCGACACTCTCCGGGACGGCGGACACGCGAATGCCATTACCGCGAAGACCGGTCTGGTCTTGGATCCCTATTTTTCTGGCACCAAAGTGGCCTGGATTTTGGACAATGTGACGCGCGCGCGCGCGCGCGCAAGCAACGGGGAACTCGCCTTCGGAACGATCGATACCTTCTTGCTGTGGCGGTTGACGGGCGGACAGGTGCACGCCACGGATGCGACCAACGCATCGCGGACCATGTTATTCAATATTCACGACCAAGCATGGGACGCTACCCTTTTGGACCTCCTCGACGTTCCCGCCGAGTTATTACCCGACGTTCGCGACTCAGCCGGTGACTTCGGCGAGACGGATCCCACGCTATTTGGCGCGGCCATCCCCATACGGGGCGTCGCCGGGGATCAGCATGCAGGACTGGTCGGACAGGCAGGTTTCGAACCCGGTATGATCAAAAGCACCTTTGGCACCGGTTGCTTTGCCATGCTCAACACGGGCACCACGCCGGTTGTGTCAAACCACAAATTGCTGACCACGGTGGCCTATCGCATTGCTGGCCAAACCACCTACGCTTTGGAGGGCAGCATTTTCATCGCCGGTGCCGCCGTACAATGGCTGCGCGACCAGTTGAAAGTCATCCATGACGCGGCCCAAACGGAAGCCATCGCCCGCCGGGTGCCTGATACTGGCGGCGTCTATCTGGTCCCCGCCTTCACTGGGTTGGGCGCCCCCTATTGGGACACAGAAGCACGCGGTGCCATCGTTGGCTTGACCCGCGACAGCGGCGCGCCCGAGATTGTCCGCGCCGCCTTGGAGTCCGTGGTGTATCAGACCCGCGATCTTTTCGAAGCCATGGCCGCCGATGGAACAACGCCAGCTTCCGTCCGCGTTGACGGCGGCATGGCTGCCAATGACTGGACCATGCAGTTCCTGGCCGACGTCCTGTCCGTAGGCGTCGAGCGCCCGATTAACACGGAAACTTCTGTCCTTGGTGCGGCCTATCTTTCGGCCCTGGGCGCCGGGATTTATGATTCCCTAAACGACGTGGCCGCAAATTGGCGGATCGATAAGACTTACACGCCCACCATGGCGGACGCCGAACGTGAACGCCTCTATGCCGGATGGCTCAAGGCAGTAGCGCAAACCCGGGGCTGTTAGGCGGCTATTCCGGCTGTCGTCCCGCAATTCCAATTTGGATCACGGCGTAAACCCCTCCTCCAGCAGACGACAACACGCCTGCACCATTAGTGTATCGGTCAGCACGACGCCATCTGTCTCCCTACCGAACAATGAGGAACACAGGTTTGCTGCCGCTAGAGGACCAGACGTTTCGTGGCGCAGACGAGACGCTGCCTCACCACTGCCGGCGGCGACGTCCCGGATCACCAGGGGGCTGAACATTCCTACCGATTCCAGAAGCGGCAGTCCGACCATGTTGTGAAGCGCGGTTAGCAATTTGGTGCCGACGATCTGATTGGGTATTTGGCCGGCCGCGGCCCCAACAATGCGTTCACAGGCGTGAATATAGAAATCCAAGAAGGCGTTGCCGCGTTCGAAAAAGCAAAATGCGTTGTGCACATTCCGATAGCATTTGAGGGCGGAGGACCGGCGACCGTTTGGTTGCACCCAAATTTCCCGACAGAACGCGTAGCCCATATTACCGGGCACGCTCAGGCAATCCGCGTGGAAAACCAAAACGTCCGCGTCCACCCAAATGGCCCGATCGAAACGGCCTTCCAAGGCCCGGCGGATCAGTAATAGGCGGCCCAAGTCGGTTAGAACCGGGAAGCGGCCCGCGGCGGCCCGCCGGTAATCATCGGGCAGCAAGTCAAAAATCTCATCACCAACGAATTCATAGCTGAACCCGGCGCCATGCGCCCAATCGCAAACACTTTGCATGCAGGTTTCAATCCAGACGGGCACCACTTCCGTGCGATAGGATTGAATCACCAAGGTGGACACGGTTGGCCTCTGAACGGTTCGCGCCATCAACGGCGGCGGCGCAACTGAACCAAAAGGAGGTCCGTCCAGGACAGAAGTTTGAACACAGAACCGCGCTTCTCCGAGTAGATACGAAGCGCTCCATGCCGGGTGTCCGGCGGCGATGACCATCTTAAATCGTCGATCTCACGGATTTCCAAAACCGTCACCTCACCCGTTTTCGAATCCCGGCTTCGCCAACGAAGCGTGCGGTTTAGGCGCTTCTTTCTCCCGATCAGATCGGTCCAGATCTCTGGTTGCTCTGTCGGCCGGCCATATTGGCCGGTGAAATGTTTAGTCACGCGCTGAATTTCTTCGGTATTGAAGAGGACGTGGATCTGAACACTGCGTCCAGCGACATACTCGACTATGGATTTCGGCCCACGATAGAAATTGCTGGAAATATTGAACGCAGACGCCAGGTCCGATAGCCACGCCAAGGGTTCGATACAGTACACGGTGTTCCAACGAATTTTGTTAACGCATTGTCCACCTCCTGGCGCCGGAATGCGACGCCCGAGCCCCTGATCTTTAGACAGGGTCAGTCTGACATCGGCGAGGGGCGCGGCGGAACCGCGCGGCGACGACACGCGCGCCGAATTACTACCGGTCGTCGTTCCGCCACCCTGCAGCAACGTAGCCACTTGCGCCGATGCCGCAAGCGCGCCGACGACCTCCGACGACAATGGAGGACTGGTCTTGTTCTCAGGCATCTCGGACATTTCCGATTTGACGCGGTCGGCTTGCTCCTCGCGCACAGCCGGGTTGGACACCACATCGTGGAACGGTGCGCTCGCGGCTTGAGAAGTTTGATCCGTTGCTGCTGCCTTTGGTGCTAGTTCCTCGGACTCTACAGCTACGATGTTCGACGGAGCAGCGGGCGTGGCGGGTGCGGGGTCCAGTGCGTCGTTTATGGGTCCCGTC
>DFRF01000195.1:0-6677 GCA_002378125.1 Rhodospirillaceae bacterium UBA3470
CGTCCCGCCAAATAGCCTGCCTGAACCCGGCGGGGCGCGCCACAAACGCGCCCCGTCCCCTTTTCCCTCTCTCGACTAGACCGGGCTGAACTGTCGCCATGGCCTTCTATTTCGCGCAATTGCTGACCGGCATGGCGAACGCTTCTGCCCTGTTTCTGGTGGCGTCGGGGTTATCCATCATCTTCGGGGTCACCCGGGTTGTGAACTTCTCGCACGGGTCGCTTTACATGCTGGGCGCCTACATTGCCTACTCGTCGATGACCGTTTTGCCGGGCATCATCGGGTTCTGGGCGTCGATCCTGGTAGCCGGGCTGGCGGTGGGCTTAATTGGCATAATCATCGAGGTCTGCGTCCTGAAGCCCATCTACAGGGCACCAGAATTATTCCAACTGGTCGCCACCTTCGGCGTGATCCTGGTGATCCAGGACATGGCGCTCTTTGTCTGGGGTCCCGAAGATCTGTTTGGTCAGCGCGCGCCGGGTTTCGAGGGCGTCGTCGAGATCTTTGGTGAACGGGTCCCCTCCTATGACCTGGTTCTTATTGTTCTCGCCGTGTTCGTGCTAATCGGGCTGTGGTACCTGTTTACCAAGACCCGCGTCGGTATACTGGTCCGCGCCGCGACGCAAGACCGCGAGATGGTCTCAGCCCTGGGCGTCAATCAATCGGTTTTGTTCTCCGGCGTGTTCTTCCTAGGCGCCTTCCTGGCCGGCATTGGCGGCGCCGCTCAGTTGCCCAAGGGCAGCGCCAACCTTCTCATGGATTTTGGCATCCTGGCGCCGATCTTCGTTGTTGTGGTGACCGGCGGCATGGGATCCATCTGGGGCGCCTTCGTAGCGGCCATGCTGATTTCCGTATTGCAGGTCTACGGTATACGTTTCCTGCCCAATTCAACCTTGGTACTCATGTTCATCGTCATGGCCGTGGTCCTGGTGACCCGGCCCTGGGGCCTTTTCGGCAAGCCAGAGGCCGCTGGTGACCACGGCTCTCAGGGACCGCCACCGAAGCCCTTCCGCCAACTCGATTCAAGCGGCCGGATCATCGTCGCGGTGATCATCGCGGCCCTGGCTCTGGTGCCACTTTTAGGCGTCAATTTTCTTTCAGTCTTGTTTGCCGATATCATCATATTCTGCCTGTTCGCTGCCAGCCTGCATTACATCCTGGGCGTCGGTGGCCTCGTCTCCTTCGGCCACGCGGCCTTCTACGGCGGTGGCGCCTACGTGGCCGCCCTTTTCGTCCAGTACGCGGGCACGCCCATGGAACTGGCGCTGATGCTGGCGCCCTTGGGTGCGGGTTTCGCCGCACTAATTATCGGCTGGTTCTGCGTCCGCCTCACGGGCGTCTACTTCGCCATGCTGACCCTGGCATGCGCACAGGTGCTCTGGTCCATAGTCTTCCAATGGGACGAGGTCACCGGCGGCGACGACGGCATGCTCAGCATCTGGCCCTCCACCTGGGCCAGCGAGCCCGGCGTCTATTACTACCTAGTTCTAGTCCTCGGCGTCGGCGGTGTCCTAGTGCTCCGCGCCATGGCGCACACGCCCTTCGGCTACGCCCTTCGCGGGACCCGGGATTCGGCACTGCGCACGGAAGCCATCGGCATGAACGTCAAGCTGATCCAGTGGATGGCCTTCGTCTTCGCTGGCGCCATGGCCGGCCTGGCCGGCGGCCTGTTCGTCTTTGCAAAGGGCAGTGTGTTCCCGACCGAGATGGAGATCGCGACCTCTTTCGACGCGCTGATCATGGTCTTCCTGGGCGGCGTGCAATCGCTCACCGGGCCCATAGCCGGGGCCAGCGTTTTCACCCTACTTCAGGACTGGTTGTCGCGGTTCGAATACTGGCGCCTGTTGCTGGGCCTGTTGATCATTTTCATCGCAATCCTGCTGCCGGGCGGTCTGGCCGGAGCCGTCGGTCAGGTGAAGGCCCTGATTGACCGCGCGCCCAAGGACGAGGCCGCGCCATGAGTTTCCTGACCGTTCAGAACCTGTACAAGTCCTTCGGCGGCAACCGTGCCGTCGACGATGTTTCCTTCGCCCTGGCGAAGGGCGAACTGCTGGCCCTGATCGGCCCGAACGGGGCGGGGAAATCAACCTGCTTCAATATGCTCTACGGTATACTGGCCCCCGATAAGGGCTCTGTCTGCCTGGACGGCCGCGAGTTGATCGGCATGAAGCCCCGAGATATATGGCGCCTAGGTGTCGGCCGGACCTTCCAGATCACCGCCGTCTACGCTTCCATGTCGGTGGTAGAGAACGTGCAGATGGCCCTGATCTCTCATCACCGGAAGACATTTTCCGCCTTCACCCGGGCGGCCAGGCTCTACCGGGACGACGCCATGGCGCTCCTGGACCTAATTGGTATGAAGGATCAGGCTGACCGGGCCGCCAACATCCTCGCCTACGGGGATTTGAAGCGCCTGGAGCTGGCTGTCGCCATGGCCCACGACCCGGCGCTCCTGCTCATGGACGAACCCACCGCCGGCATGGCGCCGGGCGAACGCCGCGCGCTCATGAAGCTGACCGCCGACATTGTCGCCGAGCGCGGCGTCAGCGTTTTGTTCACGGAACACGACATGGACGTGGTGTTTGAGAACGCACATCGCGTTCTTGTCCTCAATCGGGGCCAGTTGCTGGCCGAGGGCTCCGTCGACGACGTCCGGGCCAACCCGGCTGTCCAGGAAGTCTACCTGGGCGGCGGCACGACCTTCGGCGGAGGCGGCGATCATGCTTGAGATCAGTAATATCCATACCTTCTATGGCGGCGCCCATATACTGCACGGCGTGTCACTCCGCGTCGAAGCCGGTGAAGTCGTCAGCCTCCTAGGCCGCAACGGCGCCGGCAAGACGACGACCATCAAAAGCGCCATTGGCCTGGTCCGCCCCCGCGACGGCCGCATAACCTTCGACGGCACGGAAACCACCTCCTGGGCCTCGCACCGCATCTGTCATCTCGGCCTCGGTTACGTACCAGAGGAACGGCGCATCTTCTCCGACCTCACGGTGATGGAGAACCTAGAGGTTGGTCGCCGCCCAGCCCGGGACGGCATCCCCGCCTGGACGACAGACACCCTGTTCGAGCTGTTCCCCAACCTGGCGGAACGTCGTTACAACCTGGGTGGCCACTTGTCTGGCGGCGAACAGCAGATGCTAACCATAGCACGGACCCTCATGGGCAACCCGAAACTGATCTTGCTCGATGAACCGTCGGAGGGGATTGCGCCGGTGATAATCGAGAAAATGGCCGAGGTCATTGCCGAGTTCAAAGCCGCCGGCCTCACGGTCCTGCTGTCCGAACAGAACCTGCATTTTGCCAAGCTTGTGTCGGACAAGGCCTACATTATTGAGTCTGGAGAAATGCGCTACGAAGGCACCATCGCCGAATTGGAAGCCAATGCCGAGGTCCGGGAGAAATATTTAGCGGTTTAAATATAAGCTCCCTAGACTGACACCCCAGCAGCTAGCTATTCTTATAGAGCTAGAAGGGCATAAAAAAATTTCGACGATCTTTACGCGGTGCTTAAAATCTATACATGTCCGCACGCTAGATCGAAACCGATATGAATGGGCGTTAAATGAGTACTCTTTTTAAAATGTGTAATCATGCCCTGTGAGGTTGAAACGGCCATGGCCATTGTTGTTTATCACAATCCAGAATGTGGAACCTCGAGAAACGTTGTCGATACGATCCGCGCATCTGGCGTGGAGCCGATTATAATCGAATATCTAAAAACCGGGTGGACAAGACCTCAGTTGCTGGGTCTTTTTGCTGCTGCTGGTATCACGCCCCGCGGAGCCCTCCGAACCAATAAATCTCCGGCGGAGGAACTTGGTTTAACAAATCCCAAGGTCGATGATGAAAGCCTGTTGGATGCGATGGTTGCAAACCCAATACTCGTCAACCGACCAATCGTATGCTCGCCTAGAGGCGTACGTTTGTGCCGACCATCAGAGACCGTGATGGACATACTCGAACCCCTAGGAAATTAACCATTGACCGCTATCCGTTTCGATCATGATGTTTGGAATGCCCAATGGGATCACTGATCATAAAATAATTATAGCTTGTTTTAAAAACGCGGTTAATCTGTGCGGGGTTGAATGCTTCGTTTAAATATTTCAGTCAGTTGAAAAGTCTTGTTTGAATTTCGTTTCTTCGAAATTTATCGCTCGGAAGAATACCTCTCATTACTTCTCGACGGTATTCTGGTGACAAGCTCTCTAACAATAGCTTCGAGCATAGCAGCGTTCTTTATAGCAATTTTAATTGCTGTCGTTCGCTTTTGGCAGATAGCCGTTTTAGCACAACTTTTCACCTCTTATGTTGAGTTTATCAGGAATACCCCTTTAATAGTTCAACTGTTTTTTTTCGCATTCGGTCTTCCTGCACTGTTTTCGTACGTATGGCCATTCTGGTGTCACGCTCTACTAGCCCTAACGGTCAATTTTTCCGGCTATTTCTCGGCAATACTATACAGTGGCTTTTTGAAGACACCGCATGGCCAGATTGAGGCTGCGAAATCCATTGGTTTGCGAAAATGGATTATTTTTAGGAAAGTAATTTTACCTCAAACGCTACGATCTATGTATCCATCATTATGCAGTCAATTTATCTTTGTTTTTTTAACGACTGGAGTCATTTCAGAAATAGGCGTGGTAGATCTAACTCATTCAGGATTATATATAGATAGTCGGACGTTCCGGTCTTTTGAGGTATTCATTGTACTTACCGTATTATATGTGTTGATAGCGCTTTTATTTAGAGCCGTTCTGCATTTAATATTTTCAAAAAAGTTGAATTTAGGAAATTAAATGCAAGAAATCAGTGCGGCATTATTTGGAAAGCCAGAGGGTATAATTGTTTGGCAACTTATAGCCGCCACTCGGTTTACAATATATCTTTCTCTTATCGCATTTTTTGGGGGTGGATTTGTTGCCGCGTTTATTTGCTTTGCCCGAATTAGTCCTTCGGGTCTGGCAAAACGCGTCGCTGCCAGTTACATCTGGATTTTTCAATCTATTCCTCTTCTGATGATCTTGTTTTTAGCTGGGCTAGGTGTGCCTCGATTTCTTGGAATTAATGTTGACCCGTGGACGGCGGCAGCCCTCTCACTGACGATTTTTACCTCGGCGTATCTTGCTGAAGTATGGCGCGGAGCGTTTCACGCTGTTCCTTCTGGACAGTGGGAAGGAGGAGCGGCGCTAGGGCTAGGTTTTATAAAGATATTTTTTATAATCATCCTCCCTCAGGCCTACCGATACGCTCTTGGCCCAACAGTTGGATTTTTAGTACAAATTATTAAAGGTACGTCATTGGCTTATATTATTGGTTTTCAAGACCTGATGCTCTTGGGAAAACGTTGGGCAAATTCGCCTATTCCGGGATCAGAGCCCTATTTGATTTTTCCATTAATGGCACTCATTTATTTCGCCCTTTGTTTTCCATTGTCGAAAATGGCGACGTTTCTTGAGAAAAAACATTCATTGTGAACGATGGATGAGGAGCGATAACAGATTTTTCAAATAAATTTCCTAATGCATCTATAAATGGCCCGGTACAGTAGAATTTTATTGCATTCCCTGATTAATATTTAGGCAAATAAATTAGAAAACGATCTTTGGTATCCAAGTTTGAGAAATCTTCGCAATATCCCAGTAATATAAAATACTATATTACGTCCATAAGCCATTATGATAAAAAGATTTTTTTTGTTAACGTTAGGTTCTGAGGCTTTTTTGCTGGTTGGCACGATATTTGAATTTAAGTTAAACCAGTGGTTAACTTTGCTGTTCGGTTTTCAGCAAAACTCTCTGTCGGAGAGAACTATGAACCAATGAGAACGTCAAATGGATAGAACGGAGTGGTCATGCAGTCGATAAACAAATTTATCAAATACACGTTAGCATCGTTATTTCTGATTTCCGCCCCCGCGCACGCGGACCTGAGCGATATACTCTCCAATGGTATCGTAAAAATTGCTGTACCAGAGGCTTTTGCTCCCTTTGGCTCTGTCGGTAAAACAGGCGAGCATGAAGGCTATGATGTCGATGTCGCCAAACTAATAGCTAAAGATCTTGGGGTGAAGTTAGAGCTCGTGCCAGTGGTTTCCAAGCAACGGATACCGTTTCTTGAAACAGATAGAGTGGATTTAGTCATCTCAACGATGGGAGCAAACCCAAAGCGAGCTAAGTCTATTAATTTCTCTAGTGCTTATGCACCTTTCTACTCCGGGGCATTTGCAGCATCTACTGTTAAGGTATCAAAACCAGCCGATTTAGATGGTCTTAGTGTAGGCGTAACTCGTGGCACTTTAGAGGATCTGGAAATTACAAAAACAGCTCCAAAGGGCGCCAAAATTACCCGCTTTGGTGATAATGCTGCGACCCTCAGTGCATTCAAATCAGGTCAAGTTGACGTCTTGGTTGCTGGAAATACAGCGGCCGCCGCACTAGCAAGTAACAATCCAAGTCTCGATATAGTGCGAAAATTTATAATTAAAGACAGTCCTTGCTTTATCGGCGTTAAAAAAGGAAACGAAGACCTCTTAAGGTGGGTGAATGTATTCATCCTGCACAAGAAGCTTGGTGGTGATTTGAATAAGATTTCTCAGAAATGGCTAGGCCAAGACCTGCCGCCTCTACCATCTCTGTGATTAGTCGGCATCAATATAATGGGGGGGGGGG
>DFRF01000195.1:6994-7304 GCA_002378125.1 Rhodospirillaceae bacterium UBA3470
GGGGGGGGGGGCGTGCGCAGCGAGCCCCCCATCTCAAATGAAACGCGAGATTAGGAACCGAGCCCGTGGCGCCCTGTGTACCGACCATCAGAGACCCTGATGGACATGCGCGAAATTCCAGACAATTAACCATTGGCCGCTATCCGTTTTGATCATAGTTTTTCGCCACTAAGATATGGTTCGGTCGGAACCGCGAAAACGTGAGCCGTTCAGACATTTGTGTACCATTTTAACGCTGCTGCTATGTCGGCAGTTCATTGCTCCGCGTCCACGTAATGCCCTTTGGGAATAGGGTCATACACTCTGCATT
>DFRF01000173.1 GCA_002378125.1 Rhodospirillaceae bacterium UBA3470
CCCGTTATTGCCAATATACTTCCGTATAAAGCTGGATAAGTCATCATCGCGATACTCGTAAATGAGAGCACTCCGCCAGTAACCCCACCTATCCTATCTGATGGCGCGAGCCGAGCAACTTCCGCAAGTAATATACCATGCCAGCTCAGAGCAGTGACGTTATAGAGAACAGCCACTGTTAGAATAAACGAGTAGTCCCAGCTACCATCAAATAGGCTTACTAGAATTGCTGCTGCGGCCCCAAATATGCCGATCCCACCTAGGATCGTTCTAGCAGTTGACACTGTACTCGCTAAATAGCCCCAGAAAATACGTGCGATCACGGCCATAAATGCAGAGAGGGCAAATATCGATCCTGCCTGGGTTTCGCTATAATTGAGTTCGTCAATAAGAAACAGAATGAAAAATCCTGCAAAAATAGATTGAAGGCCCCCAAACGCAAAAGCCCCAAATGAAAGATCTCGTAATTGAGGATTTGAAGTGACAAGGTTCATAGTCTCCGTGACGCCAGAAAATGAGATTTTATTTGTTGGGTCTCTATCCAAGTCGAAAAATGAACGAATTGGTTGCAACGTGAGTACGACAAGGTAAACGATAAAGCCGGTTACTAAAGCTGTTCCATATGTTCCGAGGTGAATGGGGTTCTTAAAAACAACATTGTAAAAACTCAGCGATAGAAGAAATGGTATAAGAAGGCCGCCAATAAGGCTGCCAACCGGTACCCCCGTTTGTTTGATCGAAAAAATAATCGGTGCCAGGTGAGGTGGACATACCTTTGCTAGAATATGCGAGCTTGCGGGAGTAGATACTGCCGATACTCCAAGAAGAATAGCGCAGATCGGATAAAGCCATAAAACTCCGGTCGATATTAGAAATAAGCTGGCGCCCATAAGGATCAAGCATATCTGGCTTACACGCAAAGGGCCGTATCGAATAATAAAACCTCCGCAGGCCATGGCACTTAAAATGGCAGCACCGTGCTGCAGAAATAAGAACAAACCTAGCCAGGCACGCGAAATATTAAAATCATCAGCTATGCGATCTGCCAGAATTGGCATAACTATCTGACAAACATACGAAAACGCTTGCTGCACTAACATTGCAACAACCGCTATGATCAATACTGTTTTGGGCTCAAATCGAGCAAGGTTCATATTGATAACGCTCAGGAAAAACTCAGGAACATCATGAATAATTAACAGCCCACCTGAATAACCCCGAAATCGCCTTTATGCCACCCCCAGCCCTATCAGGATGATCTGAGCCCCCCGTGGTAACACGAACTATCTCTATGATAGCCCTCTAATTGATCAATCTATAGTTCGAGTGTGCGTGGTCTAATCGCCATATGTGAAGGCGGGATGGCCCACCACCCCTGCCATATAGGGGTATGAGCCAGCGCGGAGTAGCCATGGTTAGATTAGATACGTAATGTCTCTATATTACATAACAGTGTAATTTTGATAAGATCGTCTTCTAAACCGATCTCTATGGGAGGAACCAATGGCACTATATATGACCAAAATAAAATATACAGCCGATGCAATTAAGGACATTGCTGAATCGGGAAGTAATAGAGAGGAAGTAGTCCGCGCGCTGATTGAAAAATGCGGGGGAACTCTCGTAAATTTTTACGGAATGATTGGACAAGACCACCACATAATTTTGATCACTGAATTTGATCAATTATCTGATTATATGGGGATGGTAATGTCTGGAGCCGTAGGGGGTGCAGTCGCTGACTGGAAGACTATTCAGCTGTATACAAGCGACGATATGATGTCTGCGACTGAAACGTATAGAGCTAGCAAAGGCTCATATTCTCCACCACCCAACAATTAGGCGCATGTATTTCCCCGATGGTCGGAAGCTGACCTAATTTCTTCTGATATGGTAGTTCTTCAATTTCTACCAGGAAGTAATTGATTGGTTCCCCCGGGATAGGTTACCCGCGGATGGGGGACTTGGAAGAATCTAGATCTACGATCTGCTACGGTGGGTTCTAGATTTTTCTTATACCGATAATTCTTTTTACTGACACATTAAATGGTCAGAAGATGACAAGCTGAGCCTAAACACCATTTCTCACGTTGTGCATTAAGGATTGGGATGGATATTGTTTTGAAATGAGTACACTGCTAATTCATCAAACCGTTGGCGGAAGCCAATTTTTGGTGGATTTGTCAACGGACCTATCGCGGAGCAACCAATACTGAAAAGGCTTTTAAAATCGCTCGCGGTTTACTACCGCAGCGGCCGGTTATGAAATATTGTTTTGGATACGGTCGTGAATGATTTCAGTTGATAATATTGCGCTCCACTTTGGTGGCATCCGGGCGGTCGACGGCGTCAGCCTGGAAATCGGCAAGGGGGCAATCACCGGATTGATCGGGCCGAACGGCGCGGGCAAGACGACCCTATTCAATATTATCGCCGGTGTGTATGAGCCAAACTTCGGCCGAATTTTACTCGACGGTGAGGACATAACCGATCTCAAACCGTACCAACGTTTTGGCAAGGGACTGCTCCGCACCTTCCAGATCGCTCATGAATTCTCATCGATGACGGTGTTGGAGAACCTGATGATGGTGCCAGGTACCCAATCCGGCGAACGAATCTTTAACGCCTGGTTCCGTCGCAATGCTATCCGCGCAGAAGAACATTCCAATCGCCGCAAGGCCGACGAGGTGATCGAGTTCCTGCATCTGAACCGCGTGGCCCACGATCAGGCGGGAAATCTATCCGGCGGACAAAAGAAATTGCTTGAGCTCGGCCGTACAATGATGGTCGAGGCCAAGGTGGTTTTGCTCGACGAGGTCGGTGCCGGGGTCAACCGCACCCTATTGCAGTACATCGGCGACGCTATCGTACGCCTGAACCAGGAGAGGGGCTACACCTTCTGCATGATCGAGCACGACATGGACTTAATCTCGAAACTATGTGACCCGGTAATCGTCATGGCCGACGGCAAGCTCCTAACCGAGGGCTCCGCAGAGGAGGTCAAGTCTAACCCGGACGTTATCGAGGCTTATCTCGGTACCGGCATGAAAAGCAAGACGGGGGCTGCGTGAGTTATCTCTCTGGCACAAACATGCGTGGTGGATATGGCGGTGCAGACGTTCTCCACGGTTGCGAAATTTCCGTCGACAAAGGCGAGGTGGCGGTCATCTTAGGTCCCAATGGCGCCGGTAAGTCGACTGCCATGAAGGCGATATTCGGCATGCTCGAATTGCGCGAGGGAAATGTTACCCTGGGCGGCAAAGACATCACCAAGTTGTCGCCGCAAAGACGCGTGCGTGAAGGCATGGCTATGGTGCCACAGACCAACAACATTTTCACCACCATGACGGTCGAGGAAAATCTCGAGATGGGCGCCTTCCTGCGCCGCGACGACATTCGGGAGACGATTGCGCGCGTTTACAACTTGTTTCCAATCCTTGCCGAAAAGCGCCATCAGGACGCGGGAGAACTTTCCGGCGGCCAGCGCCAGCAAGTGGCGGTGGGCCGTGCTTTGATGACTCAGCCAGATGTGCTGATGCTCGATGAGCCGACGGCTGGCGTCTCCCCCATCGTCATGAACGAACTTTTCGACCGCATTCTCGAAGTCAAGAAAACTGGCATCGCTATTCTCATTGTAGAACAGAATGCGCGCCAGGCCCTGGATATTGCTGATATCGGCTATGTACTGGTCAACGGAGAAAACAAGTTCACCGACAACGGGCAGGCCTTGCTGCAAAACCCGGAAGTGCGGCATTCTTTTTTGGGTGGGTGAGGCATGGCGATGGATATTCTCAACGCGTTAGTTTTGCTTTTCAATTACATCATTGTTCCCAGCGTCGCTTACGGTTCGCAACTGGCCCTTGGGGCTTTGGGGGTTACTTTGGTCTATGGAACCCTGCGTTTCGCCAACTTTGCGCACGGCGAGTTGATGGCCTTTGGTGCCATGATCACCATCTTGTGCACCTGGTGGCTACAATCCTTGGGAGTTTCCATCGCTCCCTTACCGACGGCGCTGTTAGCCCTTGGGCCAGCCATTGCGGTGACCGTTGCCATCGTTTTGATCACCGACCGAACGATCTACAGGTTTTACCGTGAGAAGCGCAGCGCCCCGGCCATTTATATCATCGCCTCGATTGGTGTGATGTTCGTCATGAATGGGTTGATCCGCTTTATCATCGGCCCCAGCGACCGCGCCTTCGGCGACGGCCAGCGCTATATCATCAAAGCCCAGGATTTCCGAGATATGACCGGCTTGAGCGAAGGTCTGGGGATCAAGACCAGTCAGGGGATCACCGTTCTAGTCACCTTGTTCCTTGTCGCCGCGTTGTTCTGGTTCTTGCAAAAAACCCGCACTGGAAAATCGATGCGGGCCTACGCCGACAACCGCGACCTGGCATTGCTGTCAGGGATCAACCCCGAACGGGTGGTGATGTATTCCTGGATAATTACGGCGGCCCTGGCAACTATCGCCGGTGCGCTTTATGGCCTGGATAAATCCTTCAAGCCGTTCACGTATTTTCAACTGCTGTTGCCACTGTTCGCTGCTGCCATCGTTGGCGGCATCGGCAAGCCGGTTGGGGCCATCGTTGGCGGTTTTGTGATCGCCTTTTCCGAAGTGACAATCACCTACCCCTATAAAAAATTTCTCACCTATCTGATGCCGGAAGGCATGCAGCCGAGCGGATTGTTGCAGTTGCTATCGACAGATTACAAGTTTGCGGTTTCCTTCATCATTCTGGTGATCGTACTGATGGTTACGCCGACCGGCATCATGAAAGGTAAAACCGTATGAACCTCTCGGCCAACGCACGGCGCGCGACGCTAGCGTTTATGCTGATCGCCATCATGTTGGTGGCTGTTGGGGTGATCCAGTCGTGGGCCGTGATGCTGACTATCTTCAATCTTTGCTTGATCTCTTCGATTATGGCGCTCGGTGTTAACATCCAGTGGGGGTACGCCGGTTTGTTCAACGTCGGCACCATGGGGTTTGCCGCTTTGGGCGGTGTTGCGGCGATGCTGGTTTCGCAGGAGCCGGTTATCGCCGCCTGGCATGCGGGCGGCTGGAAGCTGCTGCTGTCGTTCGTCAGCCTGGTGCTGGTAATTTTTCTCGTCGCCATCTTGTACGGAAAAATCAAGAAAGGACCCCTTCGGCAATTGGCGATCACGGGTGCTCTGGTGCTGGGGTATTTTCTGTTCCGCGCCTTTTTTGACCCAGCCAGCGATGCGATTGAGGCGATTGATCCAGCCGTCGCCGGGTATTTGGGCGGGATGGGGCTACCGATCTTGCTGTCATGGATTGCCGGCGGGGTGCTGGCGGCTGGCGCAGCGTGGATCATAGGCCGAATAGCTCTGGGGCTGCGTTCCGACTACCTGGCCATCGCCACCCTCGGTATTTCAGAAATCATTATCGCATTTATTAAGAACGAGGACTGGCTCACGCGTGGTGTCAAGAACGTCACCGGGCTCAAACGGCCGGTACCGTACGAGATTGACCTGCAAAAAGCCGATTGGTTCATCAACCTGGTCGAAAGCCTGAACCATGGCACCCTATCGCAGTTTGGTGCCGACGACCGGAGCGCGATGCTGCGTCAGATGGTGATCGAGGCTTCGAGTATCTTCGTCAAGCTTTGTTACGCGGGGTTGTTCATAGCCGTCTTGGCGGCCATCTTGACACTGAGCGTTAAGGCTCTCGATTCCCCTTGGGGTCGAATGATGCGGGCGATCCGTGATAACGAAGTCGCTGCCGATGCCATGGGGAAGAACGTCACCCGGCGTCACTTGCAGGTTTTCGTTCTGGGCTCGGCAGTGGTCGGCTTAGCCGGGGCCATGCTAACTACACTCGACGGTCAGTTGACGCCGGGCACCTATCAACCGCTACGCTTCACATTCCTAATTTGGGTAATGGTCATAGTTGGCGGTTCCGGTAACAACCTTGGGGCCGTGCTCGGAGGGTTCCTGATCTGGCTGGTGTGGATCGAAGCTGAGCCGGTGGGGGTCTGGCTGATCGACAATCTGACGGCCGGGTTGGGCGAAACCAGTCCGGTTCGTCTGCACCTCATGGAAACGGCTCAGCACATGCGGGTCTTGGTCATGGGTTTGGTGCTACTGACGGTAATGCGTTTCCACCCCGAGGGAATTCTGCCCGAGGTGGTCAAGCGCGAAGAGGGCGACTAAGCGTCTGGCATGATGTAATCTGCTGCGATAGTTTTGTTAAAATTTTTTAAGAAGGGGAGTACCGATGAAAAAAACTTTACTGGCAACCGCCATAGTGGCGGCAATGACCACTTCGGCGTTGGCCGGAGAGGAAGTCAAAGTGGGCGTGATTTTGGGCTTTACCGGTCCCATTGAATCCCTGACGCCGGACATGGCGGCTTCGGCCGAATTGGCTTTCAAGGAAGCTTCCGCTTCGGGACAACTGCTGGGTGGTAAGACCATCAAGCCGATCCGTAAAGATTCGACCTGTATCGATGCCGCTGCGGCCACGGCCAACGCCGAGGCCCTGATTACCGCCGAAGGTGTTGCCGCCATTTTTGGCGCGGACTGCTCAGGCGTGACCGGCGCCATCGCCAACAACGTCGCCGTACCCAATGGGGTTGTTATGATTTCGCCGTCAGCCACCTCGCCGGGGCTGTCCACTATTAAGGACAACGGTTTCTTTTTCCGTACAGCGCCGTCCGACGCCCGTCAGGGACAAGTACTGGCCAGCGTTCTGCAAAGGCGCGGGATCAAGGATGTTGCCGTCACATTCACCAACAACGATTATGGCAAGGGCTTAGCCAATTCCTTCGCTAACGCCTTTAAGGCGGTCGGCGGCAAGGTTAGCATTTCAGCGGCCCATGAAGACGGCAAGGCCGATTATTCGGCTGAGGTCGGCGCGCTGGCAGCGACCGGCTCCAAGCATCTCGCTGTGTTCGGTTATTTGGATCAAGGGGGCAAAGGTATTATCCAAGCCTCCATAGACGCTGGCGCCTTTTCCGACTTTATTCTCGCGGACGGCATGATTGGTGAAAGTCTGACCAAGCACTTCGGCAAGGATTTGAACGGCGCCATTGGCACCGTTCCGGGAGGCAAGACCGAAGGGGCTCAGGTTTTTGCCACCATGGCCGATAAATCCGGTATTAAGAAGGATGGGCCATACGTGGGCGAATCCTATGATGCGGGTGCCTTGCTGGCCCTTGCCATGCAAGCGGCGGGTAGCACCAATCGCAGCGGTATTCAAACCAATTTGATGAGGATTGCCAATGCCCCCGGCACGAAGATCGGTCCCGGCGAGATCGCCAAGGGGCTGAAGGTTCTGGCTTCCGGCGGTGATGTCGACTACGTCGGCGCGACCAATGTCGAATTTAACAAGGTCGGCGAGGTGTTGGGTTCATTTAAGGAGCTCGAGGTCAAGAACGGCAAGTTCGAGACTATCAAGATCCACTAATCAAACGACAATCGGCTAACGAATAGGACGGGAGGCGGGCGACCGCCTCCCGGTTTTTTGTATGTCCGGGGTTTTCCCTACCAGGTTGGATTGACGCTCCCGCTTTGCCGATAGTCGTGATCACGCCGCCAGCCCTCGCGGACCTCGCAGATCTGGATGTTTCCAACGCAACCAATCAGATGACCCTTCGCAACACGGCCGGTTGCAATTTCCTGGATTGGCCGTCCATTTCGATCCCCTGTCACGCCTCCGACGCGACGCCTGTCGGTTTCATTCTTATGGAGCATACAGATGCCGACCGGGTGCTGGTTCACGTGGCCGCGGGTCTCGAAAATTTGATCCGAGGACGTTAGCGAAGTCCGTCTTCACCTTTCACGTCCGCGCTGGCTAACCCACCCATGCGATGATGGATGCGGGGCCCGCGGCTCATGGCCAGCGCGAATAGAAGTTCTCCGGCCCTCGGTGCATCGGGAATGCCAACTTCCATGGCGTCAAAGTGACTGCGTACATAGGCGGCGTTGATGTGCCCTAGAGGAACGTCAACACGGGTCCCCGGGCCGCCAACTTTCATGGCGGAGGGGACTATGGCCTTGGCCTCGCCGAGGCGCTCGCGCATGGCGTATCCGCCAGGAACGTGCCAAAGCGCCGTATGTTCTAATTCTCCACCTTCGCCAGCCATGGCGGCCTTGCCATAGCCGTCGATACCGGCCGAACCACCTATGGTGTCGATAAGCATATCCGTCATGGTTAGGCCTAACGGCTTAAGGTCGTCCATGGCGCTTTGTAACTCATCGGCATAAACACCCGCGAACGGGTTCTGGACGATGGCAACGACCGCCGCACGGCGGCGGGGTTTGGCCGGGGTCGGGCCGTTCTCGTGATGAATGTCCTCCACGAAGGTCATGGTCTTTCGGAGGGTAAAGTCAGGCATTGAGCAAATTCCTTTCCGGAAAAGCGATCTGATCCGCCACGCCGACGTGCCGGGAGTGAGATTGTAAGGTGAGAAGTGCACCGGCGATCCGGTCTGCATTTAAGGCGCCTTGCGCAAATTCCATACCGGCATCCAGGGCTGCATCCACATCCGTTTCGGTTAGGTGGCCGACATCGGTGGTCACGGGACGATCACTTAGGTCGCTATCCGGTGATAGGTCGGATGCCGGCGTGCGCGTTATCGCAGGATGCCCGGGCAGGTCAACGGCGTTGGCAATCAAGGTCGCTGCCACGTCCGCGGCGGCCGCATTTGATGCGACGACGCTGACCGAATCAGCGATTCCCAATGAGTGTGAACGTCCTTGCCAGCCCGATGTGGCGACACCCCGGCAGGGATCATCCGCAGCGACCCGGATATGGCCAGGGAGGGGCGCAGCGATGAGCGCGTCAATATGTGCATCTCCCTCCAGATGGAAGGCGGTGTCTCCGCCGTTGTTCACGTAGCCTTTGTCGAAGGTTGTTGCGCCGGCCATGGCGGCCAAAATCTCATCGGCGACAGCGCCTGCAACGGCCGCCATGGGGGTTACGAATATGTCCGCGGCGTAGGGTGTGACGGCGTACTGCATTCGTCTGGCGGTGGGACTTTCGAACGCCGTGGTTGCGTTTGCTTTTGTCCGCAGCGTAGGCAGCTCGTCCACCAACTCCTGCAGGATCGTTTGAAAGCGTCCGGTTGCCGCCGCGTAGGCGTCGGCGCGGTTCTGGCCCCAGACCTCAATGATCAGGTCAATGGGGCCATGATGGAGGTGCAGCCGTCGGCCATCGGTTAATAGGGATGATTGTGGTGCGTGCACACTAGGCGTCCGCGGCAACCGCAAATCCGCTTCCCGCCGGCGGTGCTACCGCCCGGGACCCGTCCCCATACTCACCGCCATTTTCCAAGATGTCGGTGACGGACCGGACCACACCGTCGTGGCCGCCGAGCAAACGGTAGTCCTCGCGCGCGACGGTGAATTCCAGGGGTGCGACGATAGCTGGGGTGGGAACGTAACCGAACGAATTATCCGGCGTCTTCGTTACGTCCACCATGATTGTGATACCGCCGCCGGGCCAGACGTAGGTGGGGGCGCCGCCAACGGTTACTTGCGTCTTAAAGGCTTGAACGGAGCGGGTCAGTTTTACCGGATTTTTCGTGACACCGGCGCGCAATGATCCGCCCGCGCCGCCCATGAACAACACTGTGCATCGTGCCGGCTCGCAATTCTCGGCGATTAGTTCAACCGTGGATTCCAACTGCTCGGGCAGGGGCATCGGCTGAGCCACCAGATCATCGTTGAGAACGTAGTAGCCGGATTGCTCACCGGTGGTCGATACCATTAGCATGGTCAAACCCGGCCGCGCGCCTTTTTTAGGGTTCCACTTGTCGAGAATGACGCGGGGGTCATCGATATCCGTCCCTCCCCAGCCAAGTCCAGGCTCGGCCACCTGAAAATATCGGCCAGGGGTGGATTTGCGCCCCTTGATGCGAATTCCCGTGTCCGGCCAATCCAGAACCTTTCCGGCTTGGTGTTCGGAAACGACGCCGGTGATGTGATCGTCGACGACCACCACTTCGTCAACCAGACCCTTCCACTGGGACGCGAACATTCCGATTGTCGCCGAGCCGCAACCAACCCGCATGAGTTCCTCGGGTTGACCGTCGAC
>DFRF01000065.1:0-11804 GCA_002378125.1 Rhodospirillaceae bacterium UBA3470
GGCGGACGAAGATATCGACGAATTGATAAATTTGACTGGTTGAACCGAACTTCGACATCTTTCCTTTTTTCCCGGAAATATTATCTTAATCAAAGCGGGCGATCCTAATGCCCAGCGAACGATGGGGAGGGGGACGAAGACCCATGCCAGCGGAAGTTAACAACGCTTTCGATATCGCCTTCTTCTTCACCGACACGGCGTTAGCAGAGAACGAGCACCTGCAGCCGCAGAAGCTTCAAGGTCTGCTCTTCCTTTCTCAGGCTTACTTTTCCGTCGCCTTCAAGGGCCGAAAACTGATGCCGGCGGTATTCGTGGCCGATGAGCGCGGGCCGTTAGAACCCAATGTGTTCACGGCATTTTCCAAAGGCCGCCCCGACATTGACACTGACCTCTTCCTGCACGCCGAGGTGGAAAGCTTCCTAGACGCTATCTGGCGACGTTTCGGTCACATGAGCGCCGAGAAGATTATCAAGATGACGAAGGATACGAGTGCTTACAAAAAGGCGAAAAATCGCGGCCACCGTGCCGAAATCTTCCTCAGTGATGTCCGCGAGTCCTTCATCCATGCCGAGAATACACCAGGGGTCAACCAAGTGGTAAAACCCAAGCTTTACCGTACTCAATCGGGCAAAAATGTCACGGTCCAGAAGTGGACGCCGGGCACCAAACCGGCCAACGAATCCCCCAAGTAGCTAGGGCATGAGAAAATCAAAATCGCAGCCGTCTGGCGCCTGCGTTACCCGGTTAAGATAAAGGTTGAGATAACCCCGTTCCGCGCCAGCATGGGCTGAGGGCGGTGTCCAGGCCTCACGCCGTCGAGCCAGTTCCGCGTCCTCGACAAGATGTTCCAGACTGCGGTTGGGCACATCCAGGCGAATCCAGTCGCCGGTCTCGACCAACGCCAGCGGCCCCCCAACCGCTGACTCCGGTGCGACATGCAGGATGATCGTCCCAAAGGCGGTGCCACTCATGCGTGCGTCTGACAGGCGCACCATATCTTTCACGCCCTGTTCGGCGAGCTTTTTCGGTATAGGGAGATACCCAGCTTCCGGCATGCCGGGCGCACCCAGAGGCCCCGCGTTCTGCAATACAATTACGTCGTCGGGGGTCACGTCTAAGTCTGGGTCGTCCACGCGTGCCGCCATGTCTTCCAAGGACGAAAATACCAAAGCACGCCCTTCGTGGCTCAGGAGGCTCGGGTTGGCCGCCGACTGCTTAATCACCGCACCGTCTGGCGCCAGGTTACCGCGTAGGATGACCATGCCACCACCCGGGTAAAGGGGCGCGTCCACGGTTTTCACCACGTCTTGCGGATAGGCCGGAGGCAGATTGTCAATCTCTTCACCCAACGTCCGGCCGGTGACGGTCAATGTATCAAGTTCCAGATGATCGCGGAGTTCGCGCAGGATTGGCGCCAATCCTCCGGCGCGATGAAGATCCTCCATGTAGTACTGGCCCGACGGCTTTAGGTCCACCAGGACCGGGATGTCCCGACCCAGTTCGTCAAATGCATCCAGATCGACGCGGATACCGAGCCGGCCCGCCATGGCGGTCATGTGGATTAGTCCGTTAGTCGAACCTCCGATGGCTTGCAGGACGCGGAGCGCATTGCGTACAGCGGCGGGTGTAATCACCTTTTTCGGCGTCAGGCCTTCGGCGGCCATGGCGACAGCGCGCTTGCCCGTCAGCTCCGCATGACGCTGGCGGTCCGCAAAGGTAGCGGGAATGGTGCCCCCCCCCGGCAGCATCATACCCATGGCCTCGGTCAGTAACGCCATAGTGCTAGCCGTCCCCATGACGCCGCAAGTCCCGGCGGTCGGTACCAATTGGTTGGTCAATTCTTCCACTTCCGCATCATCAATCTCCCCGCCCCGGTACTTGGCCCAAAATCGGCGGCAGTCGGTACAAGCGCCGACCCGTTCGCCATGATGGGTGCCAGTAAGCATGGGCCCCGTAACCTCGACAACCGCCGGAACATTGGCCGAGGCGGCACCCATAACCAAGGCCGGCACGGTCTTGTCACAGCCACCAATCAATACCGCGGCATCCATGGGCTGCGCCTTGATCATCTCTTCCGTGTCGATGGACATAAGGTTACGAAGGAACATGGACGTGGGGAAGGCAAAGGATTCGTGAAGCGATATGATTGGAAACTCGATGGGCAGGCCACCAGCCAGCATGACGCCGCGTTTCACCGCTTCGACTATCTGCGGCACCGTGGCGTGGCAGGCGTTATAGCCCGAATAGGTGTTGGCAATGCCGATGAGAGGCCGTTCTAAGGCATCATCCGTGTAGCCCATGGCCTTGATGAAGGCCTTTCGAACATACAAGGAAAACGCGTCATCGCCGTATCTTGTCAGGCCCTTGCGGATGCCTTCTCGTTTGTTACTCACATCACTCCCCGTTTTTGGTTACCTCGCACATTGACACAGCCTATCGTAGGGCCTTTCAAATGATTTGGAAGCTTCAAGCTTTTCCTTAGCATTTCGACATTGCGATCATCGCTAATGTCATCATCTGATCCGCCAGCATTGCGAAACTGGAATTACTTGATTATGCGGCCCAGCACGATCGATCCAACGGACGACGCCATCCTCGCCGTGAATTCACTAGACGACATAGGGACTAATCCGAACGGGATAATGATGCCCCCCCAAATGCGCTTGCGATCAAGTCGTCAACCAAATGGCAAACAAAGTCTTGAACTGGAAGGAGCAAAATGGATCAACCTGACGATTGGCGCCGAAATTCGGCCAGGTCATAGCAAGTGCCAGACGTTCCCACTACGCCGCTAGATACATAACTAAGAAAACCAGGAACATCGCCAGCGTCCAAAAGACCATGGTTCCTGCTGAATAGGTCTGCGACATCATGCCGTTGATACCATGATGCTTTTGTATCCAGTCCATGATCGCCGAAACGATGCCTAGAAGGAACTGTCGGCCTTGGCGGTCGACTTGAGCCAAAGCGCCCCTCAACCAGGCGATGAGACGCAACAGCAAACGGCGATAGACATAGTCTGTATCCAAGTTCGTCGATTTGAGTTCTGGCGGATAAAGTTTGGTCATCATCAGGAACGTGAACGCCAGTGCCGAGAATAAAAGGAGCTGCAACTGATTTATCACATGGGCAGTGGAATAGGGGTGATAGTCCACTTGGTGGGGTAGAATGTCGTAGAGTGCCGTTGGATAAACCCCTATGGCGATACACAAGAAGGCCGTGATCCCCATCGCCAGCAACATGTTAAAGGGAGCTTCCCTGGGGCGCATGCCGGAATCATGGGCAAAGAACGCGAAGTAGGGAATTTTGATACCGGAATGGTGGAACACGCCCGCCGACGCGAACAACAAAACGCCCCAGGCGAACCAATGGCCCTCATAGCCCAAGGCCGACAGGATCATGGACTTGGAAACGAAACCCGAGAACAAAGGGAACGCCGAAATTGACGCAGCGCCCACGATACAGAAACCGGTCGTCCATGGCATGGTCTTGTAGAGCCCGCCCAACTCCGAGCCCTTACAAGTTCCGGTCCGAAGCAACACCGCGCCCATGGACATGAACAACAGCGCTTTGTAAAGAATGTGCGTGAAGGCATGCGCCGCCGTCCCATTTAAGGCAAGTTCCGTGCCCACGCCAACGCCGACGACCATGAAGCCCAATTGATTGTTCAGGGAATAGGCTAGAACACGCCGCAGATCGTTCTCGATCACCGCATAAAATATTGGGAACATGGTCATGGTCGCACCAATAACGATCAGGATTTCCGTCCCAGCATAACCCCGCGCGAGGGAATAGACCGCTAGCTTCGTGGTGAACGCGCTCAGCATCACCGTGCCGCCCACCGTGGCTTCCGGATATGCATCCTGCAGCCAGTTGTGCAGCAGCGGAAAGGCGCATTTCACACCGAAGGCCAGGAAAATCAGCTTGCCCGCCATCGTTTCCAGACCGAAGTGCACAAAGGCGATGGAGCCTGTATCGGCCACATGTATTAACGCGCCGGCCAACAAAAGCACGCCGGAGCCCACCTGAATAATCAGATAACGCATGGCGGCGCGGCGTGCCTTTTCCGTACCCGCGGCCAGAATGAGGAACACGGACGCGATGGCCGTCAGTTCCCAATAGACGAATAGTGAGATCAAATCGCCAGCCAGTACGGCACCGACCGCGGCACCTGCATAGATCATGCCCGACGTCTGCTGGACCGGATCGTCGTCGTTTAGGGCGTACAGGGTGCCAAGGAACGTCGCGATCAGAAAAATTATCATGAAGACCCGAGAAAGGCCGTCCATGCGCAACGTCTCAAGGGTGTAGTCAAAAACCTTGATATGCCCGTAGGACCCATCCTCAATCCCAAGTGCCAGGGCAAAAGCCACAATAGGCAAGGCCAGAAGATAAATCTGGCGAATGGGACGTTGCAGGAAGGCAATAGGCAACGCGCCGAAGATCAGGAGAAGGGCCGGATTAATCATTACCGCGATCCTTGTCGTAGTAGTCTTCGTCGCGCATCAGGAAAATCCGCATAACCTTCGCCGCCAAAACAAGGCCCACGCACATGAAAAAACCATAGAGGGCATAAAATCCGAACCAGCTTTCTGCGCTGAAATAGGGGTGTTTGTGATAGAAGGCGTCCGCCACGAACAGGCCCGCGCAGACGATCACTAACGCCCAAACGATCTTGCGCACATTGCGCATGTCATCCAGCCAATAAGTCTTTCCGTCATCAGGAGGTGTGGTCATGGCGTCCCTCCAGTGGCGATGGGCAAAAGGAATTCATAAAGCGGCGTGGCGTAGAAAAAGAGAACAATGCACCCCGCCGCCGTGAAGGTTAGCGCGCCCACGCACATGAGAGGTGCCTCCTCAATCCCGCGCACCTTCCATTGGTTGGGGCCGCCCACATCGCCGGGACAACCGGCCGCATGACTGAGATCATCGTGGTTATGATCGTCATCAGATTCCTCCGGCGGCGCGAAGAAAAAGCCATTGACTACGATCGGCACAAGGTAGGCGATGTTCAACAACGACGAGATCATGAACACTGCGATAAACACGAGCTGTCCAGTCTCCGCCGCGCCGAGCGACAGATACCATTTGCTCCATACGCCGCCCAGGGGCGGCAGCCCGATGATCGATAGGGCGCCAATCAGGAAACAAGTGAAGGTGATAGGCATTTTTCGGCCCAGCCCCCTCATCTGACTAATTTCAGTCTTGTGGCTGGCGACCATGATGGCGCCGGCGCAGAAGAATAAGGTAATCTTGCCAAAGGCATGCATGGCAATGTGCATGGCTCCACCGACCGCCCCAATACCCGACGCAAGCATTGCACCCAACACGATATAGGAAAGCTGCGACACAGTGGAATAGGCAAGCCGCGCCTTGAGGTTGTCCTTGGTCATGGCGACAAGGGAGGCAAGCAGGATCGTCGAAGCGGCGATGAAGGCCAACCATTCGCTTGCACCAGTGCGGCTCAGTAAATCGAAACCAAAGATGTAGATGCTCACTTTGAGGATGGAAAACACTCCGGCCTTCACAACGGCAACCGCGTGCAGCAACGCGCTAACCGGCGTTGGCGCAACCATGGCAGCCGGTAGCCACCGGTGGAAGGGCATCAACGCTGCCTTGCCGATCCCGTAGACATAAAGACCGATCAACACCACCGTTAGCCCAGCCGAGATACTGCCAGGCAGAATGCCGCCATCACGAAAATCAAGGGTGCCCGCTACATTCCAGGTCCAGACCACGGCGACCAACTGCAACCCAATGGACGTGCCGATGAGAATGCCCAGGTAGACACGACCGGCGCGCTTCGCCTCATCAGTGCCGGAATGGGTAACCAACGGAAAGGTTGAAAGTGTCAAAACCTCGTAGAATACGAACAGCGTCAGCATGTTGCCGGCGAAGGCGATGCCGATGGCGCTGGAGATGGCGATAGCGAAACAGGTGTAAAAGCGTGTCTGGTTAATTTCATGGTGGCCACGCATGTAGCCAACCGCGTAAACCGACGTGACGATCCACAACCCGCTAGCGATGCCGGCAAATAACATGCCCAACGGTTCTAGCGTGAAGGTGATGCCCAAACCGGGCAGCATTTCCAGCACAGTAACTGTGGGTCGCATGCCCAATGCGACATCATCGAATAAGGTGGCGACCACAACGAAGGTGACGGTCGCCGTAATCAGGGTCACAGCGTCGCGCGCGTTTGCGGATCGCCCATTGAGGACGATGAAGATGGCCCCGATCAGCGGCACCACTACGGCAGCAAGAATTGCGGTTGTCGGGCTCATCCACCGTCTCCCAGGAGAGCCCTGGCCGCGGCAAAAGCGACATCGAGGGTCGTCGTGGCGTCAATGCCGAAGTAGATGGATGCGCCAATCAAAACCCAGGTAGGGATCAACATGGAAAGCGGCGCTTCCTTGGCCTCTTGTGCAACCTTACTAGCCGGAAGGAAATAAATCACCTCGACCACGCGCCAAACATATATAACTGCCAACAGGGAGCAGACGACGATCAGAACCGCAATCATCCACCAGCCCTTCTCCAGAGCAGCCTGAACCAGGTACCATTTGGAAACGAACCCGACGGTCAAGGGAACGCCAATCAAGCCTAGCCCACCGGCAACAAACGACGCCATGGTCCACGGCATCTTCTTGCCAAGGCCCGCCATATGCTCCAACCGTACCCCGCCGACCCGATACGCCACGGCACCCAAAGCCATGAACAAGCCACCCTTCATTGCAGCGTGGTTGAACAAGTGGACGATCCCCGCAGCCACGCCTGTGATTGTATCAAAGCTGAGGCCCAGCATCATGTACCCGATCTGAGCAAGGGAGGAATAAGCTAGCATTCGCTTCACATTGACCTGATAAGTGGCAACCAAGGAGCCAACGAACATAGCAATGACCGCCATCACCATGAACATGTCCTGAACTGGCACGATTTCCAGAATATCGACGGTGCCAAAAATCGTGTAGGTAACACGGATCAAAGCGTAGACGGCGACCTTAGTTGCCGTTGCCGCTAGGAACACCGTAACCGCAGATGGAGCATAGGTGTAGGCATTCGGCAACCACATATGCATTGGGAAGAGCGCGAGCTTCAATCCCAACCCGACGGTTAAGAACGCCAACGCCGCTTGTATGGTCCGGCTCCCCCCCAATTCCGGAATTATCTTAGACAGGTCATAGATGTTAAGGCTGCCCGTGGCGTTGTACATCAAACCAACACCTATGATGTAGAAGGTCGCACCAATAGTTCCCATGATGAGGTAACGATAAGCCGCCGTCAGCGCTCGTCGGTCCTTGCCGAAGCTGATCAAAACGTAAGATGACAGTGAAGACACTTCCAAGAAGACGAAAAGATTGAAGGCATCACCAGTAATGGTGATGCCTAAGAGGCCTGCTTCGCACAAAAGAAGCATAGTGTAGAACAGATAAACCCGGCTTACCGGGATTTCCGTATCCACCGTGCGCCTGGCATACGGCATCACCACGGCGCCGATGGCGGTGACAATCACCAGCACAAAGGCATTCAGCTTGTCGATCCGGTACTCGATACCCCAAGGCGCCGCCCAGCCGCCCAATTCGTAGACGATGACCCCTTCAGCCATCACCTGAACCAGTAACGCGATGGAAATGGGCAAGCATAAAAAGGTAATTAAAGTAGCCCATATCCACACAACTTGCGGATGGCGAATGACCATGCACACGGGCGCAGCCATGAGCGGCAGAACAATCTGCAGGATGGGGAGATGCTGAGCGATCAAGTCTGATCCTCCAGTTTATCGATCTCCTCATCCTCGATAGTGCCGTAAGCATTGTGGATGCGAACCACCAACGCCAGACCCAACGCTGTCGTCGCAACACCGACGACAATCGCTGTCAGGATCAAGACGTGGGGTAGGGGATTGGAATATAACTTTATTCCCTCAGCCAGGATCGGCGCGGTGCCACCCTCAACCTTCGCCATTGTGATGTAGAGCAAGAACACGGAAACCTGGAACACGTTCAATCCAACGATTTTCTTAATCAGGTTGCCGTGAGCGATGACAATGTATAACCCCATCATCATCAGAACCATTATGACCCAATAGGGGATGAGCCCGGGAAACTGTTCCAACTCAGTTCTCTCCGTACTCTTCTTCGTGTTCTTCCGGCCGTCGCCCAGCGAAGGTGCAGAAGATGGTGATCACCGACGCGGCGACGGTGATGCCGACCCCGAATTCCACCAAAATAATGCCAACGTGTTGCCCGCCTATCGGCGTGTCTGCGAGGACATTGTAGTCCAAGTAATTGCCCCCCAGCAGGATACCAGCCACCCCAACACCGGAGTACAACAGCACACCAATAACCAAAAGGAACCGCGTCGTCGTCGCGGACAAAACCTCGCGAGCCGTCGCGACGCCAAAAATAATCGCATATAGGATAAACCCGGCGGCGAAAATAACGCCAGCCTGAAATCCGCCACCCGGACCAAAGTCGCCGTGCCACTGCACATAAAGGGCAAACAACAAGATATAGGGAATCAAGAACTTGGAGATTACCCGCAGGATAATCTTTTGTCTCATGTCGACGAACCTTTGGATTTCTCAGGGGACGAAACCATGCCCTTTTCGCTATCCTCATAATCGTGTTGGCGGCGCGGCAGCCGTGACTGACCCAAGATGGCCAATACGCCAGCGGCAGCTGTAAAAATTACGAAAGTCTCGCCCAAAGTGTCGTAGCTTCGATAACTGGCCAATACCGACGTCACCACGTTTGGTAATCCCACCTCAGCCGAAGACCCACCCAGGTAATGGTCGGCCACATGGTGATGGATCGGCGCCATAAGATCGCCGTAAATGGGCATATCCAATGTGCCGTAGATGAGGACCACACCGGTAAGCACGACGACGATCAAGGCACTAATGACGTTCTTCGCCGGCGCCGGTCTTTCCTTGCTTGTTGTCAACGCCAAGGTGCCCAGCATAAGCACTGTCGACGCGCCGGCGCCCACAGCCGCCTCCGTAAAGGCCACGTCGACGGCATCCATAACCACGTAGGCGGCAGCACCCAAAAGGCTGAAGATACCGGTCAGCATGACTACCGCGAAAAGGTCGTGGATCCGAGCGATGGCGATGGCCACAATCACCATGAACGCCAACAAGGAGATAATAATTATGTTTTCAATGACGCGTCCTCCTCGCCATCGATGACGTTAGCGCCATCGGGTGCCTGCTCGCCGTGCATCGGGTGAACGCCTGAGTAGGCGGCAGCCCGACAAAGCGCATGGCAGCTGGTCGGGCTGGTGAACAGAATGAAAACTAGGATCATCGCCAACTTAGCCAGCACCAAAGTCCAACCGGCCTGAAACGCGAGACCAAGGAAGATCAGACCGACCCCTACGGTATCGATGATGCCTGCAGCATGCATGCGACAGTAGACGTCAGGCAGGCGAATGAGCCCCATAGCGCCGATGACGCAGAAAACGGAACCTGTGATGATAGCGATCCAACTCAAAATATAGAGAATCATCTCCATTAGATGTCGCCTCGGTGGCGGTCGACGCCGGGATCCAGTTCCTTCAAGCCCACGTATTTTGTCACTGCAATGGTTCCAATGAAATTTATCAGAGCGTAGACGAGAGCCAGGTCCAAGAACTCCGGCCGACCAACAAGGAACCCGTGGACGGCAATCAGTATGACCGTTAGCGTCCCAAAAGTGTTCAGTGCGAGAATCCGATCGTAGACCGTCGGGCCCTTCACAGCTCGAATTAAAGCCAGCAACATGGAGACCAACACGGCAGCCGCAGCGGCGACGAACATACTCACCCCACACCCTCTTTGCCATGCTCCACATACCCCTCGAGGGCTGTGACTCGCTTGTCCATATCACCGGTCTCCAACCCGTCGGCCGAACCCTTCGTCAACGCATGAACCAGAAACATGTCGCCGTCCACATAAACAGTCACCGTGCCTGGCGTCAGGGTGATCGAATTGGCATATGTCACCAGCCCCACGTCCGAGCGCTGCGATGCCGTGACCCGCATTGTTTTCGGCGCAATCGCGTTTTTCCCCTTAATTATCGCCAACGCCACATCAATGTTCGCCTTTACGATCTCCCACATCAGCCATGGAAAGTAGATGAGCCCTTTGGCAGCCATATGAATGGGATGGCTCTCATGGTCGACCACGTCCATTCGATGCGCAATCCAGACGACGAGCACAATCGACGTAATTCCGAGAGCAAGGATCAAAGTCAGAAAATAGCCGGACAGCAGGAGCCAAAGCAGAGCTAGCCCCGCAGTCAAAGCCAACGTGTGGACCACCTCTGAAAACCCCCTCTAAAAACCGTTCCTGCCCTATACACCTCTGACCAGCCAGTGTTGGCTTGCGGAACACATTTGATATGGTGATTAGAATAAATCGTTGAAACAAAGTGGCTAGCAAAAAGTTCATGATTTCCAGTGATGGGCCCTTATGCTGCCCCCAATCTTCTACATGGCGGATCATCCGAGCCTTCTGTATTTTTCTGATCTTCTTTTCGATGCCCCTGACCCATGTTGCGGCCCAGGATAACATTGTGTTCCGAATGGATCGGCTTGCTATTCAAACTCAGGATTCCCGAAGAATCTTTCAGGTCGAGATCGCCGAGACCGCCGCCCAACGTGCCCAGGGCCTTATGTGGCGCAAGCACTTGCCGATGGGCGCGGGCATGCTGTTCGACTTCAAAATCACAGGCCCCGTAATCATGTGGATGAAGAACACTTATATCCCACTCGACATTTTATTTATTACGGCAAAGGGCGTGATCCTCAACATTGCACGAGAGACCCTGCCGCATTCGACCCGGCATATTCCCTCCAAGGGGCCGGTGCGTGCGGTCCTGGAATTAGCGGGTGGATCGGCCAAGCAATTCGGCATTCGCGCCGGCGATCGGGTTGACCATGCAATTTTTGACCCGTAGGGCTCACATCATGGTACGTTGGGCGACATGCTATTGGAAATTGGATGCATTAGCACATTGTTGCTCGTGATCTATCCGGTAAACAAAAACACCGTAATACAGATGCTGTAGCCAAGTTCACCCTTATCCAGAAGACCGCCATTCACTCATTTCTTTGATGATATTGCTAAACCACCAACCACCGACAAACATGCTGCGTTCGCAGAAAAACTGTCAGAAAACAGGAAGATCGACTTGGCTCATAGTCGCATGAACAAGTAGATAGCTCTGATCCGGAGATATCCATTTACCATAGGTCTTAGTCTCTCAATTTGATGTTGCAAGGATCGCCTCAAAAGCCTAGAAATCGGGCTCAAATTAAAACTTCGGGGAGTGGCGCAGCCTGGTAGCGCATCTGCTTTGGGAGCAGAGGGTCGCTGGTTCGAATCCAGTCTCCCCGACCAGTTCAGCCCCCAATGGCGCGAGCCCCCATGAGGCAAAAAGAGTTAATGATGAGCGAGGCACGCATCTACCAACCCGCGAAGACCGCCATGCAATCGGGCCGCGCTAAGAACAATAGCTGGATCCTGGAGTTTGAACCCATGGAAGCGCGTCGAGCCGACCCGTTAATGGGATGGATCTCGTCCGGGGATACACCTTGTCAGATAAAGCTCAAGTTCTCCAGCAAGGAGGAAGCCATCGCCTACGCCCACCGTGAAGGCTTGAGCTATAACATCGCCGAACCAAGACGCCGCAAGGTCAAAGGCAAAAGCTACGCCGACAATTTCAGTTCTCAGTTCCGATTCCAGTAGATTCGCTCCGGCGGGAACCGAAGCTGAGCGCCCGTAGCTCAACTGGATAGAGCAGCTGACTTCTAATCAGCAGGTT
>DFRF01000065.1:12110-15894 GCA_002378125.1 Rhodospirillaceae bacterium UBA3470
CTGACTTCTAATCAGCAGGTTGGGGGTTCGAGTCCTCCCGGGCGCGCCAATAATTTCAATCGGTTAGCTAAATAAAGCTGACCCTTTAATCTTTGGGAGGTCGAATTGGATAGGCCGTCCGCGGTCTGTGAGGCCTTTGAAGCTGCCCATTTCCAGGTTGACGCTCCAATCCAGACTCATACTCCACCGAAACACCAACCAAAAATGGCTACTGATTATTATTGCGAATGATTATGATTATTATTGCGAATGATTATTATTATAGCGGGTGAAATCTACATTTGTCGGCTGCCAACCACTGTAACGAGGTTTGTTAAATGTTCGGACGTAAATTTTTAACTGTTGCATCCCTAGTTTCTGTGACTTCTGTGTTCTCGGGTTGTAGTGGTGTGATCAGCACAGATGTCTACAAATACTATCCCGTAACACTTGCCGGATATACAGGAGACAAGGAGATCTCCGTCGCTTATACGGGACAGGTTGCGCGGCACGTTTTACATGACTCGCTGAAGAACTTGGCTGGACAGGGCGATGGGCATTCAAACGATGCTCTGAAATCCATGATGATGATGTATTACGCGCAAAAGACTAAGAAGCGCGAAATACTTGCGCCAAAATCCAAGGGTGCATTTGTTATCAAACAGGAAAACGTCGATCAAATTAGCAAGAAGAAAAACCTATCGGGGAAAACTTACAAAGGTGCAATCTCCGGTATGCCCGGAAATATGACCGGTGTGGAGTTGGTTGAATTTTGGATTGGCAAAGCTGCGTCCGCCAACAAAGGTGTCGATAAGCTGAATGGCTACAATTACCCGCAGCTCATATCCAAGTTCATCATGGGGGCTGTGTCTTATAATCAGGCAGTAGATAATTACCTCGATGAAAAACTTGAGGCAAATAACAAGCCCAATAATAAACCGTATAAGAAAGGTGCATACTATACCGGGAAGGAACACTCCTGGGATGAGGCTTTCGGGTACTTCGGTGCCCCGGCTCATACTTTAACCTTAACCCCGGATGACGTTTATAACATTGCAAAGCGCAAACCAGCAGGTATGTCTGCGGCAGACTGGGATGGAGATGGTGTTGTCGATCTAAAATCAGAAATGGCATTTGGACCGGCATATTATGCGGCTGCCTTCGACAGAGGTGGCAAAACCAATTACCTACACACAATCACTAAGGCTTTTGTAGATGGCAGGACAACGATCGTCGCTGCTGAGGGCAAGAAATTGACTAGTGCTCAGCGTAATAAGCTTAAGGTTGCTGCTTCAGTCATTGGTAAAAATTGGGAGCAGGTTCTTGCTGAAGCTACATTTAAGTATGCGGGATCGGTCTATAAAGACATGGACAAAATTAAGACGATCATTGAAGCAAAAGGCAATGTCTCGAAATCACTCAACGCCTACATTAAACATTGGGGTGAATTGAAGGGTTTCAGTCTTGCATTGCAGACTGGAAAAAATAATCTTGGAGGCACGGCGTCTAGTTTAAATCGCCTTATTGGTTTTGGGCCAGTAATGCCTGATGGCAGTCAAGTTGTTCGTATCGATAATCGCGGCGAATATGTGCGTGGCAAGGGCGTGTCGTGGAGCGCTTATATGGCACAAATGGTCAGTATCCAAAAGCTGATGATATCAAAATTCAACGTTAAAGCCCGTGACAAAGCTTTGCCTAACTAGTGTTCTCGGGGGCCCCGCTGGATTCTTTTCCAGTGGGGCCTTTGGGGGTGGCATGCTCATAACCTGTATATCGCAGACTTGAATGCCAATCTCAAAAATTGGTGTTAACACATGCGGCGCTTTGTTTTGGGGAGGCGGAGAGAAGTCAAACTCCTACAAACAACTACAGTTGTACGTCACACAAATGTTAAGGACCGTCACCTTCATAGGACAGTAACTCTCGGGTAAAGAATAGTTATGTAGCTACGAGTTTAAGATTATCCAACTTCGTACATATGCTCCTGAAGATAATTTTGCAGACCAGCCTGTTCAATTCATGTTTGCTGCGTCTCTATCCAGTCGATGTGCTCCTCCGTGTCCTCGAGGATTTTTTCGAATATTTCCCGCGACACATAATCCCGTGCAGTCTCGCAAACCGCGATAGCTGTTTTGAGGCATCCTTGGTTCAACATCTCGACGGATAGGTCTGCATTCAATATTTCCTGTACATTTTCACCTATCTTTAGCTTACACAGATCTTGCAAATTCGGGAGACCATCCAATGTCAAAATTCGCTCGATGAGATAGTCGGCATGTTTCATCTCGCCAATTGACTCCTCGTAAACCTTATCAGCCAGCCGATTAACGCCCCAATCTTTGAGCATTCGAGCATGCAGGAAGTACTGGTTGATCGCTGTTAGTTCATTTTTAAGAATGATATTTAACTGCTCAATGACGCCTGTGTCGCCTTTCATTAGAATAATCTCCAATCATAATTACTGCATTCCCCGTTGAGTTAGAACGTCTAACTAATTGTTTCAACATATTTTTTTGTACATGAGAAGCATTCTTGGAATATTAAGGAGATGCCGCCAGCACAAAAGAAATAAAAAAAGCCTTGTAGAAGTTTCTCAGTGGATGATACTCATTCTCATTGCAAGTGAGAGCCGTTCGCACACGATGAAGGTGATAATATGTTCGTTTGTAACTGCAATGGGATCACTGAGCGTCAGGTAGAAGTGGCACTTAATGCTGGCGTGGCGAGCTGGAAGGACGTGCACGCTTATTACGACTGTGCACCTCAATGCGGAAAATGCCAGTGCGAGATTATCGATGCCATTGCCGCATACAAAGCCAGCAAACTAGATCGCAGCGATCAGATCTTTGCCACCCCAGACCTCGTGGGTGTAACCTGAGATGTTTATTTGGCGAGCCTTAACGCCAAAGGATATTGTCACCGCTGTCTTGGCCGTGAGGTCACGAACCAAGAAAAATCACCAACAGAAGCAGAGATCTTCGCGCGGTGGCAAGGCTTCCAACGTCAAGGTTATGGCGAAACCAGTAGTTTCGGGCCACTTAGCCAAATCTAACTTTTAGCTAGGTGTTTTCGCCACTCATACGAATTGATCAGAGCTAGCATAAGAATCGCTTTAAGGTTTTACCAAATTTTAGGCAAGAACTTGACCGTTGTTTAGCTGACGGCAACCACTGTGATGCCAAGATCCCTCTCAAGAGCCTGAATATCCTTTAGAGCATCATCCTGAATTGTTGCAGGCTCCACATCTACAGTATTTAACGCTAGAAGTTTGAGCCCAGTCGCTTTTTCAAGGTTTTGAACTTTCCGTAGACGCTCAATGTCTAAATCTGAAAATGCATACAGCATAGCCCCTCTCTATTAGCTACCAACATTACCCAGCAACTATACGTTATTTGTTGGGAAATAGGTCATCATTGTTTCAAACGAGATAGTTAAAACGACGAAAGGGCCACCAACTAGATGTTGGCGTCCCCTTCGGCATCCATAAAATAAGGACTTAGGAACTCAGTGATTTTGAGATTGCCAACGCGTTATGGCGCATCATGTCCAGATACGTAAACGCCGGTCCCTTTGGCCCAGAGAGGGCATCTGAGAAGAGCGTTCCCCCGATCTTCGCGCCTGTTTCACGACTAATCTGCTCCATGAGGCGATTGTCAGTAATTGTCTCAACGAATACGGCTGAGATTTTCTCCTTACGGATTTGATTGATTATCATCGCTACATCCTTAGCGGACGCCTCACTTTCGGTGCTCATTCCCTGTGGCGCCGAAAATTTCAAGCCATAGCGTTTGGCAAAATAACCAAA
>DFRF01000211.1 GCA_002378125.1 Rhodospirillaceae bacterium UBA3470
CATGGCCGCGCCGTTCACCGACGCGCGGACGTCCCTGACGACGATCGGACCGATGGCGACCCGGCCCAGGCGCACCGGCGCCCCCTTCACTATACCATTCGCGGTCAGATAGGTCTTGGTGAACCTCAATTTCTTATGATCAAAACCCAACCGGCGGGCGTCGGTGGGGCTCAAGACTAGGTCGCTGGCGCCAGTGTCAACTAGAAACCGAACGTCTTGGCCGTCCACATCGGCTTCGAGCACGAAATGACCGTGCCGGCCGGCGGGAATGGCCACCGCGCCGTCGATCACCTGCCCTTTATGCGGCAGCAACGCCGCCGCGAATCGATCGGCGATCATGCTTATCTCGTGGCGGAACCCGTAACCCAGGACCAACACGCCGCCCAGGGAGATCCAAATCAAGCCGTATCTGAGCGCATGTCCGATTGGTAATCTGCCCCGCAGGAACAGGCTGCCACCTACGAAAGCCAAGACGAGCAGGGTCCGGGTGAGTTTGACCTGACCATCCTGGCCGGACAGCGCTTCAGGGACCACGTGCGCCAAATAGACTAGTAGGGCCGAGATGCCGACTACAACGGCACCTATGATCATCCAGCTTCGGGTTGAGAAGTTCATGTGTGTGAGCTGCGCTTATGGGACATTTCAGTCAAGTGGCACCTCCGGCGACCGAGAATCCAACCACCAGGACATACAGGACCACAAGCTAGTGCCGGCGCATCACACAGTCTCAGGCGCGGGCGTAATCGTCTATGAAACGACGTTTGTCGGCTTCCAATTCGAAGCTGATCTTAAGGCTTTTCTTGATGAGCTCATCATCCATGCCCTCAACGGCCAGGTTCCACTGACCCTCGCAATAGTCGTCAAGCCAGGCCTCAACTTCCGAAACGGCCGCTTGAGTGCTGAACAGTAACGCGAACGCCAATCTTACGCGTCTCGGCTTGTCCCCGCGTTCATCAAATTGGGCTTCTTTTGACATCGTTTTCCATCACTCCTAAGGAATGTCTTCGGGGTGTTAGGCACTTGCTATACCATGGACGGCGGGCGTCGCAAACATTCTAGAACTGCAATTCAGCAACGCAGGCTAACACTACAATATTTCGCGGCAGAAACAAAAATAATTCAATATGTTGTGTGTTTGTCACGGTATGGACACATCCGATTTTCTGTTTGGATGTTTTGCATAAGCTGTGTGACGGCACAAACGAAATGACCGTGTTCAAGAGACGTCGAAATCAACTGGCCCAAATGCTCAATGATGCTACACTGGCGCTGATCGAAGGGGCCCGGCGGCGATCGCCATCAGAAGCCCCATCCTTGGTGGACTTGGAAACGCGCATCGACGAATTGTGCATCAGCCTTGCGGCCGAGTAACAATTGGCCGTCACCTTCGAAAGCCAGTCGCTGAGGATTACCGCCTGAATCGACGGCGTCAAACGTCCAGGCGATAGGTTTCACCATCCGTTACCAGACGCCCCGCCGTAGGCGTCGCGAAATGAGTGCCTATGATCAGGGTCGGGGTGTCGACGAAACGTCGAAATATCTCGCGCCGGGTTTGTTCAGCACGTGTAGGGTCCTCATCCACATTTGCACACCACTCAGGGTGAGCGATCTGACAAGGATGATGGAGAAAATCACCGGTGATTAGGGCTTTCTCGCCCTGTGACGAAATTAGCACGCTCACGTGGCCCGGCGTGTGCCCCGGGGTCGGTACAAGACTAACCCCAGGTGCCACCTGATGGTCCGTGGCTACCAAGTCAACTAGGCCCGCATCAAACACGGGTTTCACCGAATCATCGAACACCGGCCCAAAAAATTCGTCATTGCCGCGCTTTTCCCAGAAGGCGAACTCGTCGGCGCCCATCAGGTACCGGGCATTGGAAAAGGTCGGAACCCAGCAATTGTTCTCCAGGCGGGTATTCCAGCCCACGTGATCCACATGCAAATGTGTACACAGCACAACATCAACGGCATCGGTAGGATATCCTGCGCCGGCCATGTCATCGAGAAAGCCCGTCTGCATATGATCCCAAGCCGGGATCGAACGGACTTTGTCGTTGCCGATACAGGTATCGACCACGATACACGCGTTCCCAGTATCGATGATCAGCGCATGGATGGAGCCACGCATGCGTCCATCCGCATCGGCGAAATGCGGTTGCAACCAAGGAATCTCGCGTACCGCCTCCCGCGTCGCATCCGGCAGGAACCGGTTGAGACCACCGGACATCTCAATCTCGATAATGCGAGTGACGGTGATCTCACCGATCTTCCACTTTTCACCAACCATGAGACTTCCTCCTCCGTTGGACCTAGGTGATGGTCCAGATCACGCTGTCACCTGCATGCGCCGGGCGCTTTACGACCGCCAAACGCCGCATACGATCATGAGCGCAGAGGCACCCTTCCCACAAAGCGTTCCAGACATCGAAGATCACCGGCGACAAATCCGCCATGCCACGGGTCAGGCGCCATCCCGTTTGGGTGATGGTCATGCCGCTACCGTCATGCGAGATAACAACCTCATCATCATGAGCCACCGCCATTGTCGTCATGAACCGGCTAAAGGCACTCAGGCTCCGGTCCGTAGAATCGAGCCCGAGGATCTCCATAACTTCGGGATAGAACTGCCGCCCGATCAATTGCGCAGTGATGTTGCCGACGGCACACGTACGATCCGCGCCGATCATCGGAATTAGTTCCGTCAGGCCATTGCGGATGTACTCCATAGCGTAATTACGCCGCGCCTTATCAAGGCGCGCTTTTGTCCAAATGTTACTATCCAGCGCTGGCGCACGGTCCGGATCAAATTGCGGCATGATCTCACCGTCGACGAAGCGGACGCGTTCGTCCGCGGTGAGTTCATGATTATACTCCATGAAGTACCCCGAGAACCCGTCTCTCGCATGAGTATCCTGGCTGGTGCAGACGAACCCCAAATTTGGGTTCTCAAGGCTTACGCCGTTGTGGCCATACCAGCCGTGGACGTAGCCCTGCCCCACCGTGTCGGGAATGCCGCAAATCGCCGTCCCCATGTAGATCCACCGGGGGTGTGGAAACCGAACCCAAGCCTTGGTTTCTGACTCCTCCACGTATTCGACCTCAACACCACCGATACGGTTCGAAAGGAAGTGATATCGGGCCGCCGCCACGGCATGAGGAAGTCCAGTGAGACCAAGTTTGTCAAAGCTGGAGAGGAATTTCTCATGGTGTTGGCGTCGGAACAGATTGAATGACCAATTACCGACAACGTCGTGCCCCTCGCGCGACGACAAGCTTAAAATTAATCCGCTGAAGAAGTTGTGGTAAAGCATTCCTAAGGCTTGCCAGCCAGCCTCACGGGAACTCTCTGATGGGTGTTCCAACGTCATGCCTTACACCTTGTCCTCACAGTCATGGACCCCCTCGTTTACGGCGTCGGTCCGAGCGCATCAATTTAGACGCGTTTCAAACCCTTGAAAATGTTGCGCCTTCTCTCACGGCGAGATGGACTTTAGGGATGCGGACGTGGATAGCACCACGGTTGCCCTTGGCTATGACTAGCTCCATCGGCCTCAGGAACTACCAGCGTTTTTTTGTTGTCATCAGTGGCGTTCATTCCCACTCAGCCTTACAAGGGACTAGAGATAAGGATACCAGCTTTCCAAGGAGGGAGAGTGGTGGGCGCTGTAGGATTCGAACCTACGACCGTTCGATTAAAAGTCGAATGCTCTACCAACTGAGCTAAGCGCCCCCAAAAACAATGGTTCTAGGACAGAACCGGCGCGACCTTAAGGACGCAGAACGGAGCGGTCAATGCCCTTTATTGCGCATAGATAGCGTAATCCCTGGGGTTTGGATCAACTTTTCGCCGCGTTCACTTCGGCTATTTTTGCCAACATCCGATCGCGTACCGCAGGCGAGACGAAATGTCCGATATCACCACCCAACATGCCGATTTCCTTGACGAATTTCGATGCGATGAACTGTTGGCGTTCGGAGGCCATAAGAAAAACCGTTTCCACGTCCCGGTTCAAGCGCGAATTCATGCCAGCCATTTGGAATTCGTATTCGAAATCTGATACCGCGCGCAGACCCCGGATAATCATGTTGGCATTCTGCTCGGTGGCGAACTCCATGAGTAGCGAGTCAAAGGGCACAGCGGTGATGCGCTCGCTGGAGCTATTACCCATGCCGGCAATCTCTGCCTCAACCATTTCCACCCGTTCGTCCAGACTAAACAGGGGCCCCTTGCCAATGTTCACGGCAACCGCGATCACCAGTCGGTCGACCAAGCGCGCCGAGCGGGAAATGATATCCATATGGCCATTGGTGACGGGGTCGAAGGTGCCTGGATATACGGCTATGGTCTCGTCGCTCATGCTTATGCGTCTCCGTCGCCGTTCGTCATTCCGGTTTCGGCGACTTCGCCCGATGATGGACCGCTGTTTTCCATGTCGCCTTCGATAATGTCAACATCGTCCGAGGGAGCTTCCATTTCATCTTCACCATCGTCGTCGAGGTCGCGAAAGCGGCTAACGGAAACCAGGCGCTCTTCGTCCGCCACCTTGAAGATCGTCACACCACGACCACTGCGACCGATGATGCTGATCTGATCGATGGGACAGCGAATGATCTGACCGGCATCCGAAACCATGACCAACTGGTCCGAATCTACAACCGTGAATGCGGCGACAATGGTCGACGGCAGCTGCTTCTTGCCTCGGGACAACTCAATACCCGTGATGCCCTGTCCTCCCCGTCCGGCGATCCGGTACTCGTAGGCAGACGTCCGCTTGCCCATGCCGTCTTCAGTGATCGTCAAGATGAATTCTTCGGCCTCGGCCATCGCCTGGAACTCTGGCTGTTCCAGACGAGCAGCCAATTCCACGTCGCGGGTCTTGTCTTCGTCCCGATCCGTATAATCGCCACTCTTCAGACGACGAGCGGCGCTGATCGCTTGCAAATATAGATCGCGTTCATCGATTTCCACCTTGACGTGGCGGACCACAGACATGGCAATAACCTCATCATCGCCCTTTATCTTCATGCCGCGCACCCCGGTCGATGAGCGGCTCGAAAACACTCGCACGTCGGTCACCGGGAACCGAATGACCTTGCCGCCCTTTGCCGATAACAGCACATCGTCATCTTCCGTGCAGGTCCGCACTCGAACCAGTTTGTCACCCTCTTTCAGCTTCATGGCGATCTTGCCGTTGGCCATGACGTTGGTGAAGTCCGAGAGCGAATTTCGCCGGACGTTCCCAGATGCCGTGGCGAACATGACGAACAACTCACTCCAGGCATCCTCATCCTCGGGTAACGGCATCATCGTCGTAATGGTCTCGCCCTCGTCCAAAGGCAACAAGTTGACCAAAGCCTTGCCCCGTGCCTGGGGAGTTCCCACGGGCAGTTTGTATACCTTCAGCTTGTAGACGATACCCGTCGAAGAGAAGAACAAAACCGGCGTGTGCGTGTTGACGACGAACACCTGATCGACGAAGTCCTCGTCACGGGTAGTCATGCCAGCGCGGCCCTTGCCGCCGCGGCGCTGCGCCCGATAGGTCGACAACGGCACGCGTTTCACGTACCCCGATTGGGTCACCGTGACGACCATGTCCTCACGCTGGATCAGGTCCTCGATGTCGTGCTCGAACTCGCTTTCCTCGATGGTGGTGCGCCGTTCGTCGCCGAACTGCTGCTTCATCTCCAGGAGTTCGGCACGGAGTATGCCGTAAAGCTTCTCTCGCGACGCCAAGATTGAAAGATATTCCTCAATCTGCTTGCCCAGTTCGCGCAGGTCGTCGCCGATCTTGTCGCGCTCCAGCCCGGTCAGGCGATGCAGGCGCAGTTCCAGGATGGCCTTGGCCTGCTCTTCCGACAGGTTGTATTTACCGTTTACCACGCCGCGTCCGGGTTCATCCAACAACGCGATCATGGCCGCCATATCGGCGGCCGGCCATTCGCGAGCCATCAGTTCCGCACGCGCCGTCTGAGGGTCCGGCGCGGCGCGGATCAGCTCGATGACCTCATCGATATTGGCAACCGCGACGGCTAACCCAGCCAGAATATGTGCCCGGTCCCGAGCCTTGCCCAATTCATAGATAGTGCGCCGGCGGATGACTTCCTCGCGAAAGACTATGAAGGCTTCCAGGATTTCCTTGAGGTTCATTAACCGGGGCTGGCCGCCGTCCAAAGCCAGCATGTTGACCCCAAAGGATGTTTGCAGGGGCGTGAAACGGTACAATTGGGCCAACACAACCTCAGGCTCGGCGTCACGCTTTAGCTCGACCACAACGCGCACGCCCTGACGGTCCGATTCGTCGCGAAGATCGCTGATGCCCTCGATGCGCTTGTCCCGCACGGCCTCGGCCATGTTCTCGATCATCCTCGACTTGTTCACCTGGTACGGCACTTCGTGAATGATAATGGCGAAGCGGTCCTTGCGAATCTCCTCGATTGATGTCTTCCCTCGCATGACCACTGACCCGCGTCCCGTGTGGAAGGCGGAAAGTATGCCATTGCGGCCCAGAATTTGCCCGCCCGTGGGAAAGTCCGGTCCCTCGACGTAGTGCTCGATGATCTCGTCAATCGTGATTTCAGGATTGTCGATGATCGCACAGCAGGCATCGATCATTTCGCCTAGATTGTGGGGTGGAATATTGGTCGCCATGCCGACCGCAATGCCACCCGCACCGTTGACCAGCAAATTCGGGAACCCGGCCGGCAGGACCTGCGGTTCCTTGGTGCTTTCGTCATAGTTGGCCTGGAAGTCGACCGTGTCCTTGTCGAAGTCCTCGATTAGGGCGTGAGCTGCTCGCGCCATTCGGGCTTCCGTGTAACGCATAGCGGCCGCCTTGTCGCCATCCATGGATCCGAAGTTACCTTGCCCGTCGATGAGCGGCAGACGCATGGAAAAATTCTGCGCCATACGTACCATGGCGTCGTAGATCGCCTGATCGCCGTGGGGATGATACTTACCCATAACATCGCCAACGATGCGCGCCGACTTGCGGTACGGCCGATTAAATTCGTAGCCGTTTTCCTTCATGGAATAGAGGATGCGCCGATGTACCGGCTTCAGCCCGTCGCGCACATCGGGAAGCGCGCGCGACACGATCACGCTCATGGCGTAATCGAGGTACGAAGAACGCATTTCGTCTTCGATGGAGATCGGTGTAATGTCCGAATCGGGTGCGCCGGGCGGCAGCGTGTCAGGCGGGTTGGCCAAGGGTTTTTACCACATATTTACAAAGACTTAGGGAAGAAAAAAATGTCGTGTAAATCTCTTCTTTCGACACCAATTAACCTACCATTTTGAGCCCCGACTCACAAGCAATCCTCGCCCCTGAAAGCGCTACAAAATCAACAACTTATAAGGCAGTTTGCGTCTCGTGCCATGTTAAGCACAAGGCCGCTATGACGATTACTATCGACACCGGCAGCGCGACCACCATATCAACCGCCCTCCGGCCGATTTCCCTGAGCAGGACGCCGTTTCCGAGGCTCAACATGCCCACCGTGCTTAACACCAGGATCATAAACTTGCGTTATGCATGGGCATTCTCGACCACTAGGGCCGTCTCATGGCTTTCGTTCATTTATCCTACTCTCCAGCGCGCAGAACCGCCGGATTAGCAGCTAGAAGGGGATTTCGTCGTTTAGATCGCCGCCGGCCGAGCCGCCGCTGTCCGGGCCACCCCAGCCGGGGTCCCCGCCGGAATCGGATGGGCCACCAAAATCGCCGCCGCCGCCACGGCGGTCCAGGAAAGTTATCTCACCGTTGAAGCCCTGGATAACGACTTCTGTTGTGTAGCGATCTTGGCCGTCGTTACCCTGCCACTTGCGGGTCTGCAGTTGTCCCTCAACATAGAGCTTAGAGCCCTTCTTTACAGAGCCACTATCTCTGAACTGTTCAATGAGGTTGGCCAGCGCTTCCTTGAAAATCACGACCCGGTGCCACTCTGTCTTCTCACGACGCTCCCCCGACTGATCTTTCCAGGATTCCGACGTGGCCAGGCTCAGGTTGGCAATCTTCTTGCCGGCCTGGGTGTATTTGATTTCCGGATCGGCGCCGAGGTTGCCGACGAGAATGACTTTATTGACTGTACCTGCCATGGCCTTTTCCTTCAGAGTGGATGTCTCTTGAATGCGAGGCCCGAACTCTACATCCATAAGGCGCCAAGCGCTAGCCCACCGCAAAGGCCCTCCTGTGGATAGATCTACGCGATGAATTTAAGTTTTATTCAACCATACCGGGTCGGATTTTGGCGTCCAGTTTCCGCACCGTTTCCAGGATATCGTTTTCCACTTCTCCGACCTTGACCATGGCGGCGACGCCGATTTCCAACAGCGCCATGCCGTAGACATAGGGGTTTACATTCGATGCTTGGAACTGTTGCAAGGCCTCTGCAAGGATCATATCGGCCTTGTCGAAGTCTTCGGCGAATTCTTCGTCGGACATGGGTGCCTCCAGGTCAGATAATGAGGACCTCTTCCCACACTCGGCGCACGGAGTCAAAGCACCCGGGCCGTGTCACATCTCCGTGATATCCACAGGTCGCCCCTTTACGCGAAAGCCGTTCGTCGCTATCTCTGGGTGTGCCTTGAAACTCTCAAAAACGATCCGAAAAGCCATGCAAAATATCCGCGTCCGCGGTGCGCGCGAGCACAACCTGAAGAACATCGACGTGGAAATTCCCCGCGACAGTCTGTCAGTCATCACGGGCCTATCGGGTTCGGGAAAATCGTCACTCGCGTTCGATACGATTTATGCCGAAGGCCAGCGTCGCTACGTGGAAAGCCTATCCGCCTATGCCCGGCAGTTCCTGGAGTTGATGCAGAAGCCCGACGTGGACGCCATCGAAGGCCTGAGCCCCGCTATCTCCATCGAACAGAAGACCACGTCCAGGAATCCCCGCTCCACCGTCGGCACGGTGACGGAAATCTACGACTACATGCGTCTCCTATTCGCACGAACAGGCGTCCCCTACTCACCCACTACGGGCCTGCCCATCGAGGCCCAGACCATCAGCCAAATGGTTGACCGCGTCATGGCCATGGACGAGGACACGCGGCTATTCCTACTGGCACCCATCGCGCGCGGCAAGAAAGGTGAGTTCAAGAAGGAAATCCAAGACCTTGCAAAGCGCGGCTTCCAGCGCCTGCGTATCGACGGCGAGATGTTCGACATCGAAGAGGCCCCGGCGCTGGATAAAAAGTACAAGCACGACATCGAAGTTGTGGTCGACCGCATCGTGGTCCGCGAAGGCATCAAGACGCGCCTGGCCGACAGCTTCGAGACCGCCCTGACACTTGCCGACGGCCTGGCCTATGTGGACGACGCGGATGCACCACCGCCGCCCAAACAGACGAAGAACGGCGGTATCAAGGACCACGTGCCGGAGGGCCGCACCGTCTTCTCGGCGAAGTTTGCCTGTCCCGTATCGGGGTTCACCATCGATGAGGTCGAACCGCGCCTGTTCTCCTTCAACAATCCCTTTGGGGCCTGCCCAGCTTGTGACGGTCTGGGCACGGAGATGTACTTCGACCCAGACCTCGTGGTTCCAGACGAGGCCCTGTCGCTGAACCAAGGCGCGCTCTCGCCCTGGGCCAATTCGTCGTCCAAGTATTACGGCCAGACCCTGGAGGGCCTCGCCAACCACTACGATTTCGTGTTGACCACGCCCTGGCACAAGCTGCCTAAGAAGATCCGCGAAATCGTCCTGTTCGGTTCGGGCCGAGAGGACGTGAAGATGTCCTATCATGACGGCAACCGCAGCTATGAAATCACCAAGCCCTTCGAGGGCGTGATCCCCAATATGGAGCGGCGTTGGCGGGAGACCGATTCATCGTGGGTCCGCGACGAACTGTCGCGCTACCAGACGGTCACCACGTGCTCCATCTGTGACGGTGCCCGCCTCAAGCCAGAAGCCCTGGCCGTGAAACTCGGCGGCCTGCATATTTCCCAGGTCGCGGACATGTCTATCGACCAGGCGCATGCCTGGTTCGGGATCCTGGACAAGACCATGAACACTCAACAGAAGGAGATTGCCCGGCCTATCCTTCGCGAGATTAATGAACGATTGAACTTTTTGAAGAATGTCGGCCTCGATTACCTGACGCTCAGTCGGCCGTCTGGCACCTTATCCGGTGGCGAAAGCCAGCGCATCCGCCTGGCCTCGCAGATTGGTTCGGGGCTGACAGGTGTCCTCTATGTCCTGGACGAACCTTCCATCGGCCTCCATCAACGCGACAACGCTCGGCTTTTGGAAACACTGATCCGGCTCCGGGACTTGGGCAATACGGTGGTCGTCGTCGAACACGATGAAGACGCCATCCGGACGGCCGATCATGTGGTCGACATAGGCCCGGGCGCCGGCATTCACGGCGGCCATCTGGTCGCGTCGGGGACACCCAAGGAGATTATGCAGGCCACCCAAAGCCTCACCGGGCAGTACCTGAAAGGTACGCGGATGATCGACGTGCCGACCCAACGCCGGCCCCAGAAGAAAGGCCACACCATCACCGTCAAAGGCGCGCGCACCCACAATTTGGTTAGCGTGGACGTGCCGTTCCCACTAGGCAACCTGATCTGTGTCACCGGCGTTTCCGGTGGCGGCAAGTCGAGCCTCATCATCGAGACCCTCTACAAAGCCTTAGCCCGACGTCTGCATGGCTCGCGGCTCTTACCAGGCGACCACGACGGCCTAGACGGTCTGGAACGCATCGATAAGGTCGTCGACATTGATCAATCGCCCATCGGCCGCACGCCGCGCTCTAACCCTGCCACCTACACGGGCGCCTTCACGCCGATCCGCGACTGGTTCGCCGGTCTCCCGGAAGCCAAAGCGCGTGGTTACAAGCCCGGCCGCTTCTCCTTCAACGTCAAGGGCGGCCGCTGTGAGGCCTGCCAAGGGGACGGCGTCATCAAGATCGAGATGCACTTCCTTCCCGACGTCTACGTCCAGTGCGATACCTGTAAGGGCCAACGCTACAACCGGGAAACCCTTGAGATCGATTTCCGCGGCAAATCTATCGCCGATATCCTGGACATGACGGTTGAGGAAGGCGCTGAATTCTTCAAGGCTGTACCGTCCATCCGCGACAAGCTGGTCACGCTGGAACGCGTCGGCCTCGGCTATATCCACCTGGGCCAGCAGGCGACGACGCTATCCGGTGGAGAAGCGCAGCGCGTCAAGCTGGCCAAGGAACTAAGCCGCCGGGCCACGGGGAAGACCCTCTATATCCTGGATGAGCCGACAACAGGCCTACATTTCGAGGATGTGAAGAAACTCCTGGAGGTGCTCCACGCCCTGGTCGGAACCGGAAACACGGTTATCGTCATTGAGCACAATCTGGAGGTCATCAAGACCGCTGATTGGATCGTCGATCTCGGCCCCGGGGGCGGTGATAAGGGTGGACGCGTCGTCGCTGAAGGCACGCCCGAAGCCGTCGCCCGCGTGCCGGACAGCTATACGGGCCAATACCTAGCACCCTACCTGGGTATCAAGACTGAGAAACAGAAGAAGCGCGCATAGCGGGGCAAGGCATACAGTCAGATTGCTCGTAATACAGTCTTTCTGTCCTTATGGTCGTCACCGGCTGCGGGAAGTCCAGCCTCAACGCCGCCTTCTCAGAACGTCTCAACATACCGTTCCTAAATTCCGATGACTTCCATCCGGCAGGAAACATTTAAAAGATAACCGGGGCAGCCCCGCTTGAGGAGGACGACCTTTGGCCTTAGCTTGAGATATTGGGCAAGGCCCTGAAGGCGTAATCGGGCCGCGTCATGCTCGGCTCACTCGCGCAGTGCAGGGTCTATCGGAACTGCCTAACCGCCGGTTCCAAGGAGCCCATTCTGTCCGTCCATCTCAGTGTTACGCGCGCGCTCATTGCCAGGCGGTCACCGTAGCGATGCACGCGCCCTCAGCCAGTGGCACCAGGCAGGATTGCCGCCCTCTGTCGGCGCTCTTCGCTGTGGTTGCTGACCAACACCTTGCGTTCTTCATCAAAATTCATTTGATATGTAATAACATTACATAATAAGCTATCACGCAGTTGTGGTGCGCCACCATTCATATGGCTGTAACAGCGAGGCATCTAAATTCATGATAGGAACGAACGCACTTTTGCACGGCAAGGAGCCCGGAACCACGCCGGATCAATCAAAATCCATCGCCGACCCCCACGGCCTACTTTCATCATTTATCCAGTGTCCACCCAGTCGTCAGATGACACCAAACGACGTCTTCATTATTTGGTTGCTCAGTCACAGGGACCACACCACTGCCGAGGCCGCGCAGACTATTCTCGACGTCCATGGCGCAACCATGTTGCAATCCGGTTCCGATTGGCTGAAGGCCTTGCGTGAGCTGTTCCTGGATATCGTTTCTCTTTGCGAGCGGTCCGGATTAAGGCACGCCGCGGGTGATTGAGGGCAGACACAATCGGAACGCCGTCGGCCTGATCAGACGGACGCCGACCGTCCGTCTTATTCCCCATAACGCCGCGACACCGTCGCCACAATCGCCGCCAGGGCGCGCTCAATATCGGCGTCGGTGGTTGCCCAAGAACTGACGCTGATCCGCATGGCGTCGCGGCCATGCCAGTGGGTCCCGCTACACCAGATTTCGCCACCGGCCTGGATATCAGAGATCACGGCGTTGGTCTTGGCGTCGTCGCCAAAGGCGACGACCACCTGGTTTAGGACCACATCGTTCAACACGTCGTGCCCAGCTATACGCAGACCATCGGCAAGGTGCCGGGCTTGGCGGCAGTTCCGTTCAATCATTGCCACTAGGCCGTTTCGGCCCAGCGATTTCAGGGCCGCCCAGACCTCCACGGATCGGGCGCGGCGCGAACTGTCCGGGGTGAAATTGAGAGCGTCCCGCTGGTCACTCTTGATCAGATAGGCACCTGTGATTGTCATGGCCCGGGCAAGGGCATCCGCATCCCTCACCAGCGCGACACCACAATCATAAGGGACATTTAGCCACTTGTGGGCATCCGTGCCCCAGGAATCGGCATTTGGATAACCAGCGACTAGATCGGCCAACGCCGGCGATGCCAGAGCCCATAGTCCGAAGGCACCGTCCACATGGACCCAGGCGCCAGCGGCATGAGCCCAGGGAATGATCTCTTCCGCCGGATCAAAGGCGCCCGAGTTCACATTTCCAGCCTGCAGGCAGACAATAGTCGGCCCGTCTAAATGCGGCAAGGCGTCAGCCCGCATACGGCCCTCGGCGTCGGCAGGCACGGTGACTACCCGCTCGCGCCCAAGTCCCAGCATGGACAAAACCTTGTAAAGCGTCGAATGAGCTTCCGCGCCGACGACCACGTTGATCGCCGGCGCGCCAAACAAACCATCACGGTCCACATCCCACCCCACATCCGCCAAGACCGTGTTCCGGGCCGCCGCCAGGCAGGTGAAATTAGCCATGGTCGCACCGGTACACAGGGCCCCTTCAGCACCCCCGGGCAGGCGCAAAACGTCTTTCAGCCATCGCAGTGCCGCCGCCTCGATGCAGGCGATGGCCGGCGATGAAACGTAACTGAAGCAGTTCTGATCCCAGGCCCCAGCCAGCACGTTCGCCGCCAGGGTCACCGGCAAAGCGCCACCGGTGACGAACCCAAAATACCGCCCGCCGGCGCTCGCCACCGTCGCCGGAGACGCTGCCTCATCCAGAAACGTCAAAATCGACGCAGCATCCGTGGGCCCATTGGGCAAGGGCTGATCCAGCGCCTTCGCCAAGCGCGCCACCGCATCGGGATCTGCGCCGACGGCTCGTTCGTCCAATGCCGCCAAGTACGCCGCGGCCCGATCGGCGGCGTCACGCAGCAGCAAGTTTCGTTCATGACTGCTCATGGCACGACACTAGCCATCGTTGGGACAGGGAGGCAATAGCCTGGAGAAACAAGAGACACACAAGAGACACATAGGTCGAACTTTGCACCCATTTTCGTCATTTTTATATAGACTGAGACCCGTGATTGACTTAACGACCGGCGTCAAAGGTCGGTCTCATAGTAATAGCCGGCAGTATGGTGGAAGACCTTAACGCTACACCCCTCACGAACACTCGGAGATATTATGAAACTTGCCCGGACTATCCGCCTCGACGTCTCCGACACCAACGTGTTTACAGCGGCCGCGAAACCCGGCGAATGGGCTGTTACAGGGACTTTTGCCTTCGCCGATTCAGATCCCATCGCATGGAACAACAAGGACAAGATTGCGTTTCGCGACGGCTGGATGGGGACCGAGAGTTTCGGCCGTTCAACGTTTGTTCAGGTGACCACTATTGCACAAGAACATTATGAAGAAACAGTGCGTTGCCTAGCCGGGCATATCTTTGAATCCTACGGCGCGCCCGGCATGATCGATGCCCTTGAGGCAGCCCGTACTGAGGTCGACGATATGGCGAAGATTTGCGAGCACCCAGTCGGCACCCTTTTGGCCATTGAGCGAACCGCGGACGACCAAGCTATCACCGAACGCACCCGCGTCATAACGCCGCCCAGCGAAGAATTTCACACTCGTATATGGGCTATCGACGATGATGACGGTGACGGTGACGGTGACGGTGATGATGATAACGACAACCCCATCGCAGCGCAGCGCATCCGGTGATCGCGCCCATCTGGCAGGGCCACTTTGATCATCGCCTGGAAACCAAATGGGGCCGTTGAAATCTCCATAATTCGCGGCGTCGTCAGCCCAGATGTCTTTGGAAGAACGGAACTAGGTTAGCCATGGCGGGCGCCAGTTCTCGGGTCTCGTAATCGACTCGGATCAGGTCGATATCCCCGCCAGCAGAACGGTAGAGTTCGCAAAAGCGTTCCGGTTCTTTTAGAGGCTGATCGGATTCCGGATCGTGATAGTCGTGAACGATATCTGGGGTGCCCTGGAGCCACAAGGCGGGCGGCGTTGTTACGGTTTCGCCGCGGACAAGAGCCATCATCGGGTTGCCCTCGGCCATAGCATCTTCATCGGGCCAATAAATATCGTGAAATTCAGGCAATCGACCGACCCATCCGGCGCTCTCCGGAGTTTCGAGGGATCGGTGAGCGTGCCGATATCGGGATAGGGGGTTAATCACCGGCCAGACCAAGGCGGCACAACAAACCTGGGCATCAATGCCGCCGGCGTCTTTTAAGGCCAGGGCACTGTAGCGATCATCGTTCGGGCGCATGGCGATCAGAGCCGCCAAGTGACCGCCACTAGATTGCCCGCTCAACCCCACCCGTTCCGAATCCAAGTTGTAACGTTCTGCATTCATTTTCAGCCATCGGATGGCATAGTGAATATCTTGCAGTGACGTAGGATATCTGCCTGGTCCGTGCCGGAAATCAAGCGCCGCAGCCGCAAAACCGGCGCTGGCCAGAACTTCGTCGCGGACATGACATCCCGCCATGCTGCCCTCATTCCAGGCCCCGCCGTGCAAGTCCACAATCAGCGGAAATGGCCCAGCACCGGCCGGTCGATAGAGACGCAGCATCATGGACCGATCACCGTGCTGGAGGTATTCAATGTCCTCGTAGTTGAATTCTTGCGTCCCATTCGACATAGTTCATCTCCGTCACCACTTAAACTCTGGACCGAATTTTAGCGCAGATTGAGTGAATGGCATCCACATACAAACCATAGAGAGATCGCCCCCATGCTATTCGACGTCCGCACCTACACCTGCAAGCCCGGCACCTTGAATGCGCACCTGAAGCTGTATGAGGAACACGGCTTGAGCCCTCAAGCTAACAACCTGGGTCAGCCCTTCGCCTACATGGTCGGTGAGACGGGCAACCCGAATCAATACGTCCACATATGGATGTACGAGAACGCTGGCGATCGCGAGACCCGCCGCGCGGCCATGTGGGCCGACCCGGAATGGCTAGCCTACGTGAAGAAAAGCGCTGAGCTGGGCGCCCTGGAAAAGCAGGAAAACATCCTCATGAACAACGTCAGTTTCTGGAATCCGAAGGCCTGAGTTTAGCGGCCGGCGGCGGCATTCAACCGCCATCGCGGACCCCTGCGAATGCCGCGGCGCCTTCTTTGCTATATTTGACGATGGCATGAACTTTGTCGAGCCCGGAACCACGCGCAATACACATAGCGCATAGGACGCGCCGCCTGATGGGGTATACCCCCATGTTTGTTGCTTACTGACACCCGAGGCAAATGTCGCCTATGATATTCCAATCGATCTGAGACCGCATCGACCTACTATGAGGATTCCCAATGTCCGACGATCTTAATCACTCTGAACCGCATATGGCCCAAAAAGGACCCTATGAATTGGAGGTCCAGGAGGGCCGCCCATATCTCTGGTGCGCCTGCGGGCACGCCGAAACTCAGCCTTTCTGCAATGGCACCCACCGCGCGACGTCGTTCCTGCCGCTAGTCCACCATGCGGAGAAGACAGAGACTGTCTACTTCTGCGGCTGCAAACGGACCAAGACCCCGCCGTTCTGCGACGGCACCCACAATAGCCTCTGACGCGCCGCCCATAGCCGTTAACGATTCCGCGGATCGCACGATCGCCCGGTCCCGGTGCACGCAGATGGTTCTCTGGCCAAATTCCTGACGGTACGTTTGAGCGCCATCTTGGGGATCGTGTAGGCTCGAGGGCAACTGAGCGGGAAGCGTCTTACATAAACGCCAGCGTCCACGACACGATTGTCAATCTTGTCCTAACCTCATTTCTGGTCAGCCTCTTGATCTCCTTTTTCGACATCAACCCGAAGTAGCTATTAGCAAACTTTGGCGAGACCCTTCAGGACATCTTTGCCCCAGCCGTGCGATGCATCGAGTGGTAGGTGAAATATGTGTTGTTGGGAGCCGTCGTGGTCGTTCCCATCTAGTTGATCTTATTCCTGATCAACAAGGCTCGTGGAAAACCAAGCCACTAGAATTCAGATTGGCGTTGCCGAAGCTTCTGGTCCACTTCGGCAGAAATTTGACGAATATCGTTGAATGCTTGGCGCAATTGCGCCGCGATATCGGGGTCCAACCCCGCCGTGCCCGCCAGGCTTTGGCCATTTTCGGAAAACCGCGGTTGCAACTCCGTCACCAGATTGAGCACGCCACCGAACAAGGTCGTGATGCGTTTAATGTCTTCTTGCGCCCGCTCCAAGGCTAAATCAAAGGCCACACGGTCGGCGCCGGCATCCGGCAATTGAGCCGCCAGTTCCGCGCCACGGGTCAGATTGATGATCTTCTGACCGTCTTCGCTGATCTCCACCGTGTCCCGGACTGTCCGGTCACCGTCGGCCTCATAGGAATTAGCATTACCCCCGTCCGATTTTTGGTGCTGGATGGTGTAATAGGATGCCGGCAGGCCGTATGTGATCGTATTCACCATGGTCGTTTATATATCAGACCCCATGATAAATTGGCTAATTTTCCGCATTGCTTCATATAAACGGCAACACAATGACGAAAACCCCAAGGATCGCAAACATTCGAACAACCATCAGCTTCATGCGACCGCCTACTTTGCGGGCTCGATCCCAAAAACTCGAGATGCAAAACCAGGATAGGTGTGGCCAATCTCCACGCCGACCCGGCTCCGAAGCACGTTCAGGCGGTCAGCCTCGGGCTCCGGCGTCACCAGAACAGTGTCCGCGACATCGAAATCGAAACCGGTATTATCGCGCACTTCCTCCACCGTATGTGGGGGGTGTACTGATTCGAGACGGAAACGCGCTCGCTCGGCGTCGAAGGACATCAGGCAAAGTTCCGTAACCAGGAATTTTGGCCCACCCGGACGGTGCACGTCGCGCGCGCTGACACCCGGGGCACTGATAAAGTCGACCTCATTGACGAAGACCCGCCGGCTGTGCTCCGGACGAAATAGGATCACCTTGGGGACAACGAAATACATGTAGGCCGAACCAAAAGAGCCGGGAAACCGCCGGTCAATGGCCGGATAACCCCCCTCGCCCATCGTGCCTAACAGATTTATGTTGGCCTGGCCGTCAATCTGCACGCCACCCAGGAAAAACGCATCGATCCGCCCTTGGGCAGCGCAGTCGAAGATCTCCCGCGCGCCGTCGGTGAAGGGATTATTGGTTTCCCCATGGATGATTGAGGCTCGCGGCCGATCACCGGTCTCCTCGCGGCACAAGAGCACCGCCGATCCAGGAATGGGCGAGGCCGCGCCAACCGCCACATGGCGAACCGTTGGGTCCGATTCCAAGAGGTCCGCGATGACGCAGATGAGAAGTTCTTCAGGCTGGCAACTCATTCCGCCGCCGCGAGGCGTGTGTGTGTCAGGGCCCTTTCCATAAACGCTTGGAATCCCTCGACGGTTTTCGCCTCGTAGGCATAAGTGGCGATTTCTTCGCGATCGGCCTCGTAAACCCCATGTAGAACGGACGGCCATGCGCCATTCTTAGCCTCGGCAATGCCGGAAACATAGAGGTTACTTAGGGTCCCGGCAGCCGTCGCCTCGTCGGCCAGAAGATCCTCGTCGACGACCTTTTCAACCGTCACCAGAGTCTCCTTCGCGGCGTGAGCCATAACCATCAGTTCACGACGCTTACCTATCCAGACATTGCCGTGTCGGTCCGCCTTCGGACTGTGGAAGATGGCGAAGTCCGGTTTCAAGGCTGATACCAGGGCAATGGGGCCATTCCCCGATTCCATGGGATCGGGCACCACCCTCCAATCGTCACGATTGGCTTCGATGTCGGATCCGATAAGTCCGCCCAACGGCATGAACGGCACACCCTTCTCCGCCGCCTGCAAGCCGGCATGAATGGCTGGACAGGTTGAATCCTTCATGCGAATCGAGCCCGATTGCACGGCTTCGGTGAACCTCGGTGCCAATCCTGCTTCGCCAAGGCTGACTGCAGCGGCTTCAAGGGTGCCAATACACCCGGCCCCAATTAACATATCAACAGTAATGCCCCCAATGGGTACACAGAGGACATGAAGGTCTCGGGTCCCCTGGACAATCAAAGCCCGTGCGAGGGATGCCGGGACCCAGCTGTACTCTGGCGGCAAGGCGACGAACGCACCATCCGGAACGCGTACCGACAGAGCCTCGACGTTATCGAAGATGTTCATGACGTCATTATAAGCTTCAGGAAGTCGGATGCAAAATCTGCTGTTTCAGATCATGGCGCTGACCGCGATCACATGGCAACCTTTGGTCCTAGTTTGATCGCTTAAGTCCAATCGACTTGCGGAGAGCGGGACTTAGCTGCGCGACATGACGGCTTTGGTAGTCTCCTCCTAGCCGATGGGCGTTGCTTGCTTTGCTTTCCGTCACTATGTTTCCCGCACCTTTACGACGTATACGTATAATCGCCATGACTAAAGATACCCATTCGCCCATCCACATCGTCGGCGGTGGCCTCGCAGGAAGCGAAGCCGCATGGCAAACCACGCGCGCGGGCATCCCCGTTATCCTGCATGAGATGCGCCCCGTGCGCGAAACTGACGCGCACCATACGGATGGTTTGGCGGAATTGGTTTGTTCTAACTCCTTCCGTTCCGACGACGCGGAAGCCAACGCCGTCGGTCTATTGCATGCGGAGATGCGCCAGTGCGGGTCCCTAATCATGGCCGCCGCGGACACCCATCGCGTGCCCGCGGGTTCCGCCCTGGCCGTGGACCGGGACGGTTTCAGCCAGGCAGTGACGTCGACCTTGGAGAACGAGCCGTTGGTGGAAATTCGACGTGAGGAAGTCGCCGATCTGCCACCAAAGGAGTGGGGATCGGTGATCGTCGCAACCGGGCCACTTACATCGCCGGACCTGGCGGCCGCCATCCGGGAGGCCACAAATGAACAATCGCTAGCGTTCTTCGACGCCATCGCGCCTATCGTCCATAAAGGTTCAATCAACTTCGACGTAGCCTGGTTCCAATCGCGTTACGACAAGGGCGACGGGGCCGACTATATCAACTGCCCCATGGACGCCGATCAATACAACACGTTCATCGACGTGCTACTGGCCGGACACAAAACGGAATTCAAGGATTGGGAGCGCGATACTCCCTATTTTGAGGCCTGCCTGCCCATTGAGGTGATGGCGGAACGCGGCCGCGAGACCTTGGCGCACGGTCCCATGAAGCCCGTCGGCCTGACCAATCCCAAAATGCCGGAACAGCGTTGCCACGCGATCGTCCAGCTTCGCCAAGACAATGCGTTGGGCACGCTTTACAACATGGTTGGATTTCAGACCAAGCTTACCTATGGCGAACAAAAGCGGATCTTTCGGATGATTCCGGGTCTGGAAAACGCGGAATTCGCTCGCCTCGGCGGCATCCACCGCAACACCTTTATCAACAGCCCGGTCCTCTTGGATAAAACCTTACGCATGAAGACGGCGCCTTGGCTCCGGTTTGCCGGTCAGATCACCGGCTGTGAAGGCTATGTGGAAAGTGCGGCGCTCGGCCTTTTGGCCGGTCGATTCGCGGCAGCGGAGCGGCTCGACATTTCACCCTCGTTGCCTCCGGAGACCACAGCCTTAGGTGCCATTCTAGGTCATGTAGCCGGCGGCGCACGACCAGAAACCTTTCAGCCCATGAACGTCAACTTCGGACTTTTCCCTCCCATCGACATGCGCAATGAAAAAGGCCGACGCGTGAAGGGCCGTGCGCGGAAGCAGGCCCAATCACAACGCGCCCTGGCATCCTTGGAAGAATGGCTGGGCGGGCGACAAAACGCCGCCGAATAGACCTCAGAACGGCAACCAACCTTTATCTCTGCGATAGTGCAGATAGCCTAAGTTGGCGCCCGCACGTAGCCCGACCCCAGTGCGGATCGGCGCCAAAACAATCTGTTCGCGCTGCTGATAATTCATGCCGAAACCCGCGATGAAGTATAAACTGCCGTCCACGCCGGGGAACCGCTGGAAGATGTCATCTTCGGATTTGATGTTATATACCAACGTAAACACCTTCGACGCATTGCCTCCAAAATCCCAACCCACTGACGGCCCCCGCCAATAGATCTTCCGGGCATCCGTATTCTTGCGGTTGAGCGTGCCCCGGCCATATCGTAGGCCAACAACGAAGGCGCCGCTGAATTCCTCGCCGGCGACAAAACCGTTTGGCCGCCCCTTTTCGGCGAAGGTCTTCTCAACAATGGACGCCAGCCCTTCGGTAGCCCCACCGAAGAAATCCGCAGCCACGCGAAGAATTTCGTCCGAGGAATACGTGTCGTCAGCGAGCGCCGGCGGACCAGCAAGGATCGAGCCGACGGCGATCATGACCACGGCGCAAACACGACGGAACATCTTTATAATCATTTGCGTCACCCTGTCCAAGGCTGGCGGCCCGTGTATGGATACTGCGGGTCAGTGTATCCCGGCGTTGACGGGTGTCCGCCGGGCACGAAGTTGTTGAGGAATTGCTCGTCCTCATCAGTGAACTCGTAGTGGAGCCCCCCCAGGTACTCTTTCCACTGCCCCATGGTCCGCGGCCCCGCCAGTACCGAAGTTACCAGCGAATTGTTAAGGACCCAGTTCAAGGCAAACTGACCGGCGGTAATCCCCGCCATCTCAGCGCGCGATTTGATTTCTTGGGCGATCTGCAAATTTTCGGTCCGCCATTCGGTTTGCATCAGGCGCAGGTCGTTGGTGCTAGCCCGCGTCCCTTTCCCTTTGTCGTCGATTGAGACGCCGTATTTCCCAGTAAGTACCCCGCGCGCCAATGGACTATAGGGCACAATGCCAAGACCATAGTATTCGCATGCCGGCAGGACTTCCACCTCCGGCGTGCGATCCATGGCATTGTAATAGGGCTGGCAGGCGACGGGGGCCGGCACGCCCATGCGCTCAGCAATGCCACAGGCGAGCGCGATGCGCCACCCCCGATAGTTACTGAGCCCCCAATAACGGAGCTTGCCTGCGGCGATTAGATCGGCCACCGCCTCGATGCTCTCCTCGAGAGGCACGCCCTCGTCATCTTTGTGGAAGTAGTAGACGTCAATGTAATCCGTGTTCATGCGCCTCAGGCTGGCGTCACAGCCTTGCATGATGTGTTTGCGGCTCAAACCCCGGTCGTTGGGGCCGTCGCCCATGGGATTGTAAACCTTAGTCGCCAGAACCCAGTCGTCGCGATGGCGGCGAATGAACTTGCCAACGATCCGCTCCGATTCGCCGTTACCGTAACCGTCAGCCGTATCGATAAAGTTCACGCCGGCGTCCCGGGCATTGGCAATGATCCGTCCCGATAAGGCTTCGGATGTTCGCCCACCGAACATCATCGCGCCCAAACAGATCGGCGAAACCTTCAAGCCGCTGATCCCTAAGTATTTGTATTCCATAAAAATCCCTCTCCACGATCCGGCCATCAGGCGGGGCCGAATGTTTTCGCCCTCCCTTCCTGCCGCCCTATTCTTGTCATAAATACCAGATATCGGTGACGAACCAACAGCAAGGATGGGGCTTACCTGTCTTGAGCTCCCAAAACACTTAAACTTGTCCCACGTCTAAAATACCTCCTAGACGAACAAAATTGAGCGCTGTTCACCGATCCACTGCGTATGGTCGATGTCGGGTAGGGTTCGCGGTCGCGGTCCCAATATGGAGTTGATCCTCCAGATCCGTTAGTTCGACGACACGACTGGCGGCGCCTTCATACTCTATATCGTGAATTCGCAGACCATCTTCCCGCAGGTCTTGTCCTCAGCGCTCATGCATCTCAAGCTCGCACCGTAAATCAGGGCTAGAAGCGACCCGCTCGGGCCCGTAACCACAACCGTATCATATCAAGAGGCCCGGGCTCATCGGGACGGGGAGGGCGTTTCGTTGGATTGAAATCCACCCGCCGAAGCCGGTCCAGCGCCATGCCCGCCAAGGCGCCGGGGAGCAAAGCCGCGCGCACGGGTGCAGGCAGCACGTCTCGTAGGGAGCGCGCCCTGCGAAGGGCCTCTTCCGCCGCCTCGGCAACCAACCGCAAGGACGCGACAACATTGTCCGGAGTTGCGGCGTCAGCACGCAGGGCCTTTAGATCCGCCGCTGTCACGCAACCGGCCGCACCATCCGGTCCCGGTGGCAGATATAGCCAACCACGCGCCGCGTGCAACGGCGCCGCCCATAGCAGTCGCGACAATCCCCAAGCCCGAGCAACGCCGCCGGCGGCGGCCTTGGTGTCGTCGGCGGCCTTAGGGTCGACAATCCGGACGGCAAGATTCTGGATGATGCCAGCCGTCCGATCCACGTAGTGGTAAAGATCATCCATATGGGCTGGCGGTGCTGGCTCCAAATCATCGGCATGTGCCTGCACCAAGCTCAATAAATCAACGGTATTGATCCCCCGGTCCCGAGCAACGCGGTCCATGGCCTGAACCACCGG
>DFRF01000049.1 GCA_002378125.1 Rhodospirillaceae bacterium UBA3470
AAGGGGAGGGCCTAGCCCTCCCCTTCAGAATTTTAGCGATTGGGTCCCGATATTATCGGAAGAGGCCCAAGATCGATTGTTCGGACTGACCAGCGAAGGCTAGGGATTGAATACCCAATTGCTGACGCGTCTGCAGGGCCAGCAAGTTGGCGCCTTCCTCGTTAAGGTCGGCCAGGGTCAGTTTGCCGGCACCGGCGGTCATCGTACTCACGTAGGCCTTCGTGAAGTCGAGACGCGTGTTCAGGACGGCTACGTTTGCGCCTAGCGTCTGCGTCCGGGATCGCAGCGTGGTGAGCGCGCTGTCCAGGTTGGTGATACGGTCGTTAAGCTCGGTTGTGAAACCGATACCGATGGTCCGTTTCGCATCCGTTTCCGTGACCGTCTTAGAGGTGGCGTCTAGTCTCAGAACGGAGACGCCCGTGCCACTGGCAAGGATCGAGAAACGGTTTACGCCGGCGCTGAGGCCCGTCCCGGCGGACTGGGCCGACCAGCCGGAACTCGCGGACTGACCGGAAATGAAGCCGGTTACAACCGTAAATTCGATCGTCGTGCCAACCGCGTAGGTGCCAGCCGTCACGAAGCTATTGGACAACGTTCCGCCGTCACCGGTCTTGGAGGTATAGACGTTAACGGTGAAGGTGATCCCGTCGTAAGCCAACGTAAAAGTGTCACCAGCTGAGATAATGGTCGTGGTCTGACCACCGACGGAAACCGTAACCATCTCCGGATCAACGGAGGCCGCGGGAAGGCCGCCACCGGCCGAACCCAGGAGGTTTCCTTCACCAGACAGCGTGCCGGCAGAGATGAAGGCTTGGTTAAAGTTTATGCCCTGGGTGCCTTGGGTCAACTGGGCGACATCCAGACCGTTCGTCTTCACGGTAACATCGATCGAGTTCACTGTCAGGACACTGCCGGTGTCATTCGAGAAGTTCACCTGGAGCACGCTGCCCGTGCCGGCCACCAGGTTCAGGCCCTGATAAGTGGCGTCCGTCGTGAGGTTGTTGATCTGCGTACGCAAATCGTTGAACTGCGTGACGATGTTGGCCACTTCCGAATTGGTCGTTGCAGATTTCGCGTTGGTTGCCAAACCCTTGAGCTGTTGCACTAAGGTTTCGATAGCTTCAATCGAATCCATAGCCGCGGTAAGGGTGCTAATCCCCTGGTCAATGCCCGTTTTCTTCTCATCGAAGTCACTGGCACGGTCTTGCAAGCCCTTGGCTTGGAAGAACTTCACTGGATCATCGATCGCACTGGCAACACGAAGACCCGTCGAAAGGCGGTTCTGTGTCCGGTTAATTAAGTCCGTGGTATTTTGTAGAGAAAGAAGGTTCTGCCGAACAGCAGCTGTAAGACTAACGTCAGACATAATGTCACTCCATTCTAGAGCTCAAATTAAAGAGGCCGTTTCTAGCCTCTGTCACGCAATATCAAGGTTTCTACCTAGTTATCACGCGTCATCCAGTGAACCATTACAACTGGATGAACGCCGTTCATAAGCGACGCCAATCTAAAATGCAAGGAGTTTTCTGACTTTGCCTATCGATGGTATGCGGGGAACCGATGCACCACGCTAGGCCGGGCGTTGAAATACGCACCAGAATCCTGGATAGGTGCGATGTGCGTCTATGGTTATCGAAATTTCCCGTAGGCCGGCGTCAGCGGTTACGCGACGGATATATGCCCGGCTGTGGGCATACTCGCCGGGTGCCGATTGCCCAACATCCAGTTCGTCGTTCGCAGGATCAACGCTAAAAATCAAATAGCCATCCGGTAATAAGACGCTCGTAACTTTGTCAAAAAACGGTTTCAGATTGGCCCAATGATAGAGGGCGACGCTGCATGTCACGACCGAGAAGGAACGATCCATGGACGGCAACGCTTGAAGGATATCGGCGGTGATGAGTTGATCATATACTCCGCGCGCCCTCGCTTTTTCAAGCATGCCCCGGCTGATATCAATACCCGTTATATGATCCGTCTGCGCTGAAATAGCTGCGCCGACACTTCCGGTCCCGCAGCACAAATCCAGCACATCGCCAAGGTTATCCTTACCAAGTGCCGTTCGGATGACTTGCGCCGTCTGTCGACCCCAGGTGCGCTGAAGTTCGTTGCTATCATAGCTCTGTGCCAATCCATCATAAGTTTTGCTTAGACGCTGGTGTTCTTGATCTTTGGCCACCATGTCAACGAATTCGAGTGGGATTAACGCCCCCGAAAACGCATTGATGGCATCTTCGGGGCGGCCCTCGGTCAAAAGCACGAGGCTCAGATTCTGATTTGCGTTCAGATTGTCAGGAAAGGCGTGGATGGCGCTCTCAAAGGTTTTCCGGCTTCCCTGAAGGTCTCCTATATTCAGCTGCAAAATGCCGAGTGCATTGATCAAGGTTGGATTTGATGGACATTCACGAACAGCGGCCTGGGCGGCCGCCAAGGCGCCCGAAACATCTCCTGTCTCGCGCAGAAAATATATAAAGCGTTCATGATGTCCTGCGTTGGCTGGCTGGGCGGCGACCAGACGTTGTTGTATGGCAGTCGCCTGGTTATGCTCGCCAATTTTCCAATATAGACCCGCGCAGACATATAAAACATCGAGGTGGTCGGGCGCGGCGGCGTACAGCTGCCCCGCCAAAGTCACGGCCTGGTCCAAGTCGCCATTGTTGATCATGGTGACGATTAACTGGACCGCGTCTTCGATACCAAGACTATTGGGTGGTTGTTCATTCATTGCTGACGATGATCCGGTTTGCTGCAAAGACGGTCAACACGATTTGCGATCTAGGGCTTTGGAGTTTTGGCCCAGCGATGTATCAAGAGTACATAAGCAATGGAGGCCGCAAATGGGTGTCGACGACGAACTGGAGAGAGCCGTGGAACTGCATCAGTCTGGCGACATGTTGGCTGCAGGAACCATTTATCGCGAGATTCTCGCTAAGGACCCCGATCACGTCGATGCTCTAAATTTGCTCGGCGTGGTCATGCACATGGCGGGCGATCTTGAATTGGCCGTGGAGTTGATTTCCCGCGCCACCGAACTGGCGCCGGATTATGGGCCCGCGTTGATCAATCTTGGAAACGCCTTGCAGGCGGCAGGCCGGCCCGATGATGCGGTGAAGAAATTCGAACGCGCCCTGGAATTGGACCCGAGCGCTGGCATAGCGGCAAGCAACCTGGCCAGTGCCCTAAATGACCTCGCCCTTCACGAGGAGGCCAGACGGACCGGCGAGCAGGCAGTGCAATTGATCGCCGAATTGCCCGACGCCCATGTCAATCTTGGAAACGCGCTGCTGGGCCTAGGGCGGCCCGAGGCCGCTCAGGAGAAATACATGGCGGCCCTTGAACGCGACCCTCATCACGCTAGTGCGTGGTTCAACCTGGGCAATGCCCATGCGGATGCCGGAAATTTTCGTGCTGCCGTGCCGCCATATGAGAAGGCGGTCCAATTCGATCCCGGTAACGGCGACGCCCACTATAATTTAGCCAACGCCTATCAGCAGCTCGATGCCTACGCAGACGCCATCGAGAGCTTCGAACGCGCCTTGGTCATTGAGCCGGAGCATATCGATGCGAAGTGCAATCTGGCAGGCGCCTGGCAATCACTCGGGCAGCCAGACCGTGCGGTCGACATTCTCAGGGACGCCATTAGGCAGGAAATGTTGCGCGGGGATCATGAGAGCGTTGATCTGCATTGGAACCTGTCCCTCGCGCTTTTGCAGAGCGGCAACATGCGCGATGGCTGGCGTGAGTTTGAATGGCGATGGCGGACGCCCACTTTTTCAGCGTTCCGGCGCGAATTTACGGAACCGCTTTGGGACGGCCGTGACATTGCCGAAAAGTCCATCTTTGTGCATGCCGAACAGGGGTTTGGCGACGCCCTGCAGTTTGTTCGCTATGTTCCCTTGCTTGCTGCCAAGGGCGCACGCGTGACCCTTGAGTGCCGTCCGGAACTCCAATCCTTGTTTGAAAAGGTTGAGGGCGTTTCGAGCTGCCTGCCGTTGGGTGCGGACGTTGGTGGTTTTGATGTGCATGCGCCGTTGATGAGCTTGCCCTATCTGTTCGGTACGTCGGAAACCTCTGTCCCAGCTGACGTTCCTTACCTGACACCGCCTTGCGGTATCGTGCCTGATCTGCGATTGACGAGGGCATCGGGTGTGAAGGTCGGGATCGTCTGGTCGGGTAGTCCAACACGGCCCGATAATTACAAGCGTTCCTGCCCCTTATCGGCCTGGGGGCCCATACTTGACGTGCCCGGCGTGACGTTCTTTTCACTCCAGGTAGGGCACGATCACGATCAGTTGACGACTGCCGAAAAGGCATCCGAGGTTGTTGACCTGGGCAGGGGCTTTGGAGACTTTGCGGACACGGCGGCGGCGGTCGCAAATCTCGACATGGTCATCTCCGTCGATACATCCGTTTTACATTTGGCCGGAGCATTGGGCGTGACCGCGTTTGCGCTATTGTCTCAACCAACAGGCTTCCTTTGGATGGACGACCGCGCCGACAGCCCTTGGTACCCGTCACTCCGGCTGTTCCGACAGACCACCCCGGGGGACTGGTCCGTCCCCGTCAACGCATGTGCGGCCGCGCTCCATGAGTTGGTTAAAAAGAGGCTGCAATGAAGGTTGAGTTCATCCGCGACGGCGATCATCTGGTTGTCGACCAGAAGACTGAAGCATTTTTCCGGGCGCTCGACCCCCAGGAAACCCACGCTGGCTATCACACCATTTGCCGAAGCGTTTATGCCGCCGCCAAGGACGACCTGCCGATTATCAACAGCACGCTAGGCAAGGACGGCGTCGATGCCTGGCATAATTGCCTGGACCCCGCGGCAGCGGAGGGCATCTCACGGCGTATCGACGATGCGATCACGGAACCCACGCCGCCGAACACCAACGTGCCCCTGGATGCGTCGTTCCGTCATGATTTGGGCATGTTGCTACACGATGTTCTCTCGCCCGCGGCGACGGCTATGATCGAAGCCTATATGGGCTGCCATTTCCGGGTAGTGCAGTGTCAGCTTTACCGGACCCAAACTGGAGGTCCGCCACATATTTCGTTCCGCTGGCATCGCGACATGGAACCCATGGCGCAAGTTCACATCATGCTTTATCTTACGCCTGGCGGCCCCGATCATCCGGGCACGGAATTCCTTACTTTGGAGGGGACTAGGCGCATGGCCAGTTACGGTTATGCATTCCCGAAGTTTTCAGAGCGGATCATGGACCTGCGCGATGCCGTGCCGGACAATCAGCCGTTGCCTAAGATATGGCGCCCTGAACTTGAGGTCGGCGGCGCCACAGTGTTCGGCGCGCCGCGAGTTCTTCATCGCGGCCTCGATGGCGCCGGGGATAAGCGCGATGTGTTGTTGATCAACCTCCTGCCTAGCTTGGTGAGTTGGGAGACAGACATTTCACGTTTCGGCTGGGATCACTTGTTCTGGGATTTTGGCGGGTCGAACACCCTTCAGACGAACCCCTTCGCCTTGACGCTTGAGCCTGACACGCGGTTTTCCGGAAATCCGGTTAACGAATGGGTGATCAATGGGGATTTATTGCCTGATGCCTTTGGTTGACTTTTGTTGCCAGCGCCGACGTCATTTCCGATAGGGGTGCCTCCCAGTCGCCGGATACCGTTTGGCGAAACAGCCGGGCTGTCGGATACCAGGGGGTATCTTGGCGCTCCAGCATCCACCGCCAATCGGCTTCGCGGGCCAATAGAATCCATACGGGTTTTCCCATGGCCCCAGCCAAGTGCGCAACGGACGTGTCGACACTGATTACAAGATCCAGTTGCTCCATTACCGCGGCGTCGTTGATGAATTTATCCGGCCCGCTACGGAGGCGCGGCCCTAGATGCACGAATGAGCCCGGTGCATTGAAACTAGGCACCTGGTCTTCGCCTGCCCCGACCTGAAGACCGAACCACTCTGTCCCAGGCACCGACATCAACGGTGCAAATCGATTCAGTGGGACAGACCGCAATTCATCGCGTGGCCTATCCGAACTGCCCTGCCAGCATAACCCGACCCTAAGGCCTTCGGCGGGGCCGAGACGCAATCGCCAATTTTCTGCGAGCTCTGGTTCCGCACGCAAGTAGGGTATTGGAGCGGGAATGGAATCCAATGTCGTGCCGAGAACACCTGGAAGGTCCATGATTGGAATTTCCACATGTAGTCCGCCGGCGTGGTCCCCAGGTTCCAGGATCGTCGCGCTTTCGGACATGGACGAAAACAATCGTTTCATGCCGGGCAGGGTCAGGGCGCTTACTTGCCCGCCCATGGCCGAGACCATAGGCAGGTAGCGCATGAATTGGATGTTGTCGCCGGCGCCTTGTTCGCCACGGACAAGGATTCCCTCGCCGTCCAATTGCGTGCCATCCCACACGGGAAGCTGATTCGATTGCAGGCGCCGCCGCCATGCAAACTCGCGCCATCCCGGTTTGAACTCCCCAAGGGTCAGCAGCACTGTCCCTAAGTTCATGTGTGCGACGGTGTTGTCTGGCTCCTGGTCCAAAACCTGGCTGTACAAGGATCGCGCCGACGCGTATCGGCCGGCCAGGTGATCGGCCAGCGCCGCGTCCATAAGTTCGTTGGCCGTGGGCCGATCGTCGAAAACCCCGGCCATGAAACGTCAGCCTACCTCGTTGGCCAAGGTGCCGAGCGGCATGCCGGTTCGGGTCTCTGTGTTGCTTAAGGCGATGCGGACTTCCCTGAAAATCTTAGGCGTGAGGGCTTCATCCGGGGCGACCGCGTTTACACCCCTCACGCCGCTAAGGTCCCCTGGGTCCTGGACGGTTCGTGCATCCTGCGTTTCAGCAACGCAGTGGAAGAGGTTAGGAAATCAACCAATTGGCGATAACCTTTTGACCTGACTAAGCTCGGAAGATCCGGAGCGGGCGGTTGAACACGTCTTTAGTTTCTTCAAAGCCATTAAGGGTAACCTGGATTACGTGTGCTTGACGAGTCTTTAGGCCGTTATGGTTAACGCAAGTCCATGCGAATCATGAGTTTTCCCCTTAAAGGGAATGGCGATGATGGGCAACCAGTTGCCGAATTCAAGGGTGGGCGCACGCCCCCAAGGGTGCGCACAAGGCTCCAATTAATCTAGTCCCACCAACCAGGATCGTCGTGATCGCAGACGCCGTAATATTTTGCGGAGGCGGCCCTGGCGCCCTATCGGGTCATGAACGAGGTGGATGGTATTAGAATTCCTGCCTGGCCTGCCGCCTCGTTTCTGCGCCGCTACCTGCACTTGATTGGCGGATGAGCGCACGACGTCCCTGATGACAAACCAGCGTCACGCGTGCTACCCATTAACCATAATGTAAGGCATTGCTGGCAGAGTATCGAACTGCGCGCGCCGACCCGTGCGCCGCTGATTGCGTCCGGAGCTGGTCGCCTGTGAGGAGTTGAAGAGATGTCGGAATCTGACACACCGAATGAGTTGAGCGATGAGGAACAAACCGCCGTTGCAGTCGAATGGTATCTTGCCATGTGGGATGAGGCCCTGAAACGTGGCGTTGCGCCGGAAACCATGGTCCTGGTCGCGATGTCCGCGACAACAAACAAGCTTTGCGAGATTTTTGGCCCAGAACATACCAGCCTACTAATCAAGCAGACGGCCGAAAATATCGGCGGCGCTTCTCCGGATGAAGATACGGAAGCGAGTGGCCACGGTTAAGCCTTCCGCGCCGGGCCCGCGAAAACCTATTTGATTGACCTATATTGAGGTGCCGTCCCTGTGTCGAGCCTAGGAACTTATGAGCATTCCTTGTCACTAGACGGCCGTTCCGTCCTTGTCACGGGCGGCACCGGTTCGTTTGGGCATAAATTCGTTGAGATGGTATTGGCTCGCTACAAGCCGAAGCGCTTAGCCATCTATTCGCGCGATGAGCTCAAGCAATACGAAATGCAGCAGAAATTTAATCCCAATGAACATCGCTGTCTACGTTATTTCCTGGGTGACGTGCGGGACCTGGACCGTCTGAAGATGGCGCTTCGCGGCATTGATACGGTGATCCACGCCGCGGCGCTGAAACAGGTGCCGGCGGCCGAGTACAATCCAACCGAGTGCATCCACACGAACGTCCTTGGTGCTGAAAACCTCGTCATGGCGTGTATTACTGAAGGGGTGAAGCGCTTGGTTGCATTGTCCACGGACAAGGCCTGCAACCCCATCAACCTCTATGGCGCATCGAAATTGGCTTCAGATAAAATCTTCACGGCAGCCAACCAGCTCAGTGGTGATGGTGGTACCGTGTTCTGCTGTGTGCGCTATGGGAATGTGGTTGGGTCGCGCGGCAGCGTGGTGCCCCTATACCAGCGGTTAGTCACGGAGGGAACGACCGAACTACCGGTCACAGATGCCCGCATGACCCGATTCTGGATCACCCTGGAGCAAGGCGTCGAGTTTGTCCTGTCCTGCCTCGATATGATGCGCGGTGGGGAAATCTTCATTCCCAAGATCCCGTCCATGAAGATCACGGACCTAGCCGCGGCTCTGTCGCCCGGCGGCAAGGTCAAGATTATCGGTATCCGCCCCGGCGAGAAGCTTCATGAAGTCATGATCACCGAAGATGACGCGCGCAACACCGTCGAATTTTCCGACCGATACGTGATCGAGCCCAATCCCGTTGCCTGGACCGGCCACGTCCTTCGTGATGGGGCGGTACCTGTCGAGGACGGCTTCCGCTACGCTAGCGACAACAACACGGAATGGCTTGACGACGCGGGCCTGCACGAGTTGGTGGCCAGCACGTCGAAAGACTGAGCTATGAGTATAGATCGGCCCTTTCTTCGTTACGGCCGTCAACGGATCGAAGACGATGACATCGCGGCCGTTGCCGATGTGCTGAAGAGCGATTTTCTGACCACTGGCCCGGTGGTTGAGGCCTTTGAGGCAAAACTTGCGGATATCACCGGTGCCGAGCATGCGGTCTCGTGCTCCAGCGGGACATCTGCCCTGCACTTGGCGGCGATGGCGCTGGACCTGCGGCCGGGCGATCATGCAGTGGTGTCCGCCATGACGTTCCTAGCCACGGCAAACGCGGCGCGCTGTGTGGGTGCTGAGGTCACCTTTGCCGACGTGGATCCCGATACGGGATTGATGACCTCCGACACCCTGACCGACGCGCTGGAACGGGCCGGTCCGCAGGCCAAAGCGGTTTTCCCCGTTCATATCAACGGCCAGACCTCGGATATGGCCGCGCTCCGAGCCGCCACAACGTTGCCCATTGTCGAAGATGCCTGCCATGCCCTGGGAGGCGCTCATCAAGGCCCAGCGAATGCGATGGTCCCGGTTGGCAGTTGCGCATTCTCCGACATATCGATCTTCTCCTTTCATCCGGTGAAGACCGTCGCAATGGGCGAGGGAGGCGCCTTGACCTCCAACGACGCCAGCTTGGCGCGGCGACTGCGCCGGTTGCGAAACATCGGCATGACCCGAGAGGTGGACGAGTTTCAAGAGCACGCGCAGGCACTAGATACTGCGGGTGACGCCAACCCTTGGTATTACGAGATGTCGGAGCTAGGTTTCAACTATCGGGCCAGCGCGATCCACTGTGCACTTGGACTCAGTCAGCTCGGGAAACTCGACCAGTTCGTCGCCGACCGTGATCACTTGATGGCTCATTACCGTGATCGCCTCAGGACCTTGGCGCCGGTGGTGCGCCCTGTGCCGACAGTGCTGGGGTGCCGGCCGTCTTGGCACATCTGCGTTGTCCTCATCGATTTCGCCCAGGCCGGGATTGATCGCGCCTCCGTTATGCGCGCGTTGGCCACCAAGGGGATTGGAACCCAGGTTCATTATTTGCCCGTCAACCGCCAACCTTACTATCGGCAGCGGTACGGTGACACAAACCTCATCGGTGCGGATGCGTACTATGACCGTATTTTGACCCTGCCGCTTGAGGTCGGCATGACCTTGGATGATGTGGATTATGTACTGCAATGTCTGACGGAGGTTTTGGGGGCGGGCGGGTGAAGACGGTTTGTATCATTCAGGCCCGCATGGCATCGACGCGACTGCCTGGAAAGGTGCTTTTGCGGCTGGGACCGGACACTGTTTTGGACCACGTATTGCGCCGTGCTCAGGCCGTGCCCGGCGTTAGCGAAGTCTGTTGCGCGATCCCGGATACGGACGACTGTGAGGCCATCGCCGCCGAGGCCATGCGCGCCGGGGCATTCGTTTTCCGCGGTTCCGAGGGCGACGTTCTAGATCGGTATTATCAGGCCGCACGTGCCACCAACGCGGACATAATCCTGCGGGCCACGAGCGATTGCCCGCTTCTTGATCCAGACATTTGCGGACAGGTTCTGGCCCTCAGGGCACGCGAGGATGCCGATTTTGCCACCAACAACATGCCGCCCAGTTGGCCGCATGGCTTGGACTGCGAAGTGGTGACTTTCGCCTGGCTCGAGCGTGCAGCGCAAAAAGCAGACAAGAATTTCGAACGCGAGCACGTCATGCCCTTCGTGCGCAATCACTCTAATGCACGAAAGGTCAATCTGGAGTGCCCTGGCGAACGGATGGACCATCTTCGCTGGACGTTGGATAACGCCCGAGACTGGGCGTTCTTCGAAGCGCTTTGGCCGCGTTTGCCCGACGGCCCGGCCGCCTACGGATACGAGACACCGTTAGCCATTGTTGCCGCGGACCCGTCCCTTACGGCCATCAATGCTGGACAGGATCGGATCGAAGGCGTGAACAAGTCCATTCGGGAAAGCTGATATGACAGACCATACCGCGCTCTTTCGATTTGATGCGGGCCCCGAGATTGGGGGCGGCCACGCCGTCCGGTGTTTAACCTTGGCCCGAGAATTGGAAGCACGGGGATGGACGTCCCGGTTCGCCGTTGGCCCGGAGACCCTCGAGACCGTCGCCGCCATGGCTGACCGCGCTGCTGATTGCGTAGCACCAGATGATATGGCGGCGCTTACGCCCGTCACTGCGGTCATCGTTGATCATTACGGATTGGATATCGGTGATGAGAAACCGTGGCGGGAAATCGCTCGGCACATCGTAGTCTTGGATGATCTGGCTGACCGTCGGCATGACTGTGACGTCCTGATCGACCAGGGTCTAGGGCGACGCACGGAGGACTATGCGGGGCTGGTGCCGCCGGGATGCCGCTTACTACTTGGACCCTTGCATGGCCTCTTGCGGCCGGAGTTCGCCGCGATGCGCGAGGCCGCCCAGGCGGCGCGCGGGCTAGCGACGATGCAGAGGGTGTTGGTGGCTTTTGGACTCTCAGATCCTGACAACTTGACTGTTCGCGCCCTGGAGGGATTGGCTGGAAAGGGCCTGCAGGTCGATGTTGTGCTGGGTGCCGGTGCGCCGCACTTAGATTCTGTTCGTGATGCCGCTGCGGCGTTGTCGCCGCCCGGCCGCGTGTTGTGCGACGTCGACGACATGGCTGGCCTTATGGTCGAGGTCGATCTTGCCATCGGCGCTTTCGGAACCACATCCTGGGAACGATGCGTGCTCGGACTCCCGACCATCGGCGTTATCGCCGCTGATAACCAGCGAGATAATGCGCGCATATTGCGCGACTTTGGCGCCGCAGTGTCCCTCGCCTGGCATGCCGACTTAACGGCACAGGACTTCGCTAATGCCCTTGAACGACCTCTGGACCTCGCCGACATGTCGCGATGCGCCACGCAATTGTGTGACGGGTTGGGAACCGGCAGGGTGGCCGGCATCATCGGTGATCTTGCCGAAGGGCAGTCGCCAGCATTGCGTTCGGCAACCATGGCAGATGCGGACCTCTTGTTGCTTTGGCGCAATGATCAGGAAACCCGTCGCCAATCCAAGACCACAACCCCTATTGAACGTGCGGGTCATGTGAGTTGGCTTGAAGGCGTCCTTGCTGATCCAAACTGCGATATTAGGGTCGCCGAAGTGAACGGGCGCCCCGTCGGTTCGATCCGCGCAGATCGCAGCGGCGATGCGTGGGTGCTGTCCTGGATGGTTGCGCCGGAAGCCCGTGGGAAAGGCTTTGGTCAGCGTATCGTTGCACGGATTGTGGAGGATTTGGACGGCGAAATCCAGGCGGAGGTCCGGGTCGGGAACCCGGCGTCGGCGCGGATCGCATCCGCCGTCGGCATGACGCTTCGTCATGAAACCGACGGCCTGACCACGTGGGTCATGCGGAAATGAGCGAAACGCTGTATTTTAGCAATCTCGAAAGGCTTTTCGGCTAGGAGTCTCAAATTATGTCCGCCAAGTGCCTAAAAATTGCCGACCGGACCATCGGAGCCGGCCATCCACCCTATATCGTGGCCGAAATGTCGGGAAACCATAACGGCGATCTGGGCCGGGCCATGGCGTTGATGGAGGCGGCCGCCGCGGCCGGCGCTGAC
>DFRF01000229.1 GCA_002378125.1 Rhodospirillaceae bacterium UBA3470
CGCAAGCTGTCGTCAAATCGGCGCGTCAGAGAGCCACCTTAATCTCATCACTCTCTATTCTCGATATGGCCCTATTGAACATGAATTTCAACTTTGTGGAGCGGATGCGTGTGTGTGCGGAGATACTGTCCTCCTGGAAAGCACTACCCGAACTGCAAGGTGGGAAGCGTTAATTAAAAACTTTCTCCGTCCGCCAGTTATTAAGGCCCATAGACCCGACTGATCCCGCCACTTAGAGAAAACCTCGTCGCCTTATCGCCCTCAAAAACCCAACAGCGTTGACCACTACACGCAAACCCATCAGGTCCACCAAATGCGTGAGCCGGTTTTACAGCCGTGTCCTTGAAGAAGATCGCTGCCGCGATAAGCGACAAGCCAATCAAAATTGCATGTGGTGTTTTCATCATCGCCTCCTAAGGATTTCGTCTCGACCCGTCACGGAATCAAAAACATGGTGGTTAGTGATCTCCCTTTGCGGAGCCTACGTAAAGATTTGCAATTATATCGGAGTTAATAATGAAAACATTTGTACTCATCGCAGGCTTGATTGCGATGTCACTTTCAGCTGCACCAGCAGTTGCAGGCAGCTGTGGCGGTGGGGATCATACCCACACGACAGAAGACGCGAAGAAGAAAAAAGGTACGGGTATCTAAGCCACCGGGCCTTCACGAAAGTAAAAAAGACCCGCCTCGGTGGGTCTTTTTTGTTAGCGCCGTTCTATTAGCACTTATCCTCATTGCACTGTTTGACAGCGCCGGTGGCTGTATCCATTTTCCAAAAAACATAAATACTATCGCCAGCACTCGCTATCGCATATCTGCCAACTTCACTTGATGAAGCCGTTGCCGACGGCACTACATCCCGAGCGAAGATGGCCAGCGCGATGAGTGCCAAACCGAAGAAGATTGCGTTACCTGTATTCATGTTCGCCTCCTAATGGTTTTACCCGTGTTCCACAGGACTGTGGATCGAACCCATATCGTGGCGCTAATTTTTCGCGATTAACGTGTTTCTTGTCCAGCGGTTGAAGGGCTTCTTCGGGGGCGCGGAGGTCGCGGGGCTAGAAAAATCCCCCCAGGAATCTTGCAAGGGATTTTAAGGAATTTTTTGAGGAAAACGGCTCTGTCGGGCGACCGACGGGGCCGTTTTTCGTTTAAAGAGCTGCAAGGCTGACGAAGTAGCTACCTCTTCCACGGAAAGATTGTGATCTTACCGGTGAAAAGCCAATCCACGGTGCAGAAGAAGGGCAGGCCCCACATCATTACCCAATCAAGCAAGTGTCCGTGTTTAAGAAAAAGACGTTCTAAAACGTTTAAGAGATAAGCGTTCTCGGCTGTTGCCTGCCAATGAATTGTAATACCCCATATGACCACAAACGCTATAAACGCGGCCCAATGGATCAGAAACGCTAGTCGTTGAAAAAACACGGTTGCGTGGCTCCTTGAAGATATATCCAGCATACCGCTGGCCTAACCACCCCCACAATCTGGAGATCAAAATGATCAGCCTCCTTGGCTCACTTTTGAGCTTTGGACATCATGTCCCAAGGCACAAGCTGAGGTTAAAACCCCCGATCCGTGAGGTGGACCAGTCCAAAGAGAAACCACCCGGACCGGACATGTTCGCTCTATTCAAGGGACCTTAGAAAACCAAGGATCCGCTCGGCTTCATCAAGTTCCCTGGGCTGCGCGATGGCCTTGTTATTGGTGTCAGAGCGGTTAGCATCAATGACCGCAAGGTAACCTTCCGCGGTCTGACGCCATGTGTAGGTTTCCTGTACCCGTTTTATAGCCGCTTTGGAGAGCGCGGCATGGCGTGAAAGCCCGTCCAATAATCCGTCCGCAATTTCTTCTGCGGAGAACGGATCGACCAGCACACCAGAACCGTCCGCGAAAATTTCCGTCGGCCCGCCGTTGTTAGTAGCCACGGGTGCCAGCCCAGTGGCTGCTGCTTCAATTGGGGCTAAGCCAAAAGGCTCATAGAATGAAGTGAGAGCAAATACAGAGCCACGGCGCGCGAAGTAGCGGTAAGTCGCGGCCAGTTCGAGCTGAGACCCTATGTTCAGAAAATACACACGCTCACGCATTTCTGCGCCGTCAATGACATCGAGGATTTCACGCAAAACTGTCTGTTCAGCACCGCCTAGCTTGGCGATGTCTTTGTCCGGGTCATCAAGACCGCGCACACAGAGCACCAGCGCAGCGCGCTCTCGCAGTGCCGCGTTCCCGGCGTAGGCCTTAACCACGCCGAGGATGTTCTTCTTTTCATCAAGGCGGCTCGAAACCACGGTGCAAGGTCCCACATCCTCACCAAAACGCGAGTCCAGAGCAGCTGTAACCTCTGCATCCAGATCCGTCGACTCGAAGGAAAAAACGCGCTCATTCACACCCGGCGGCGTGACGGCAAAATGTCTGTCATCGGCAGGATCGACCGCGCCGGCGTAAAGAGCATGAGCATACTGCTCCTTTTGTTCCTGGCCGGTGGAGACGATAATACGCGCTGCATGGGCCATGCTCATGCGCTCAGCGGCAATGCGCCGTGAAAAGAGGTAGCGCGCTTCCATATTCGACCAGTTAGCAATGGTTGTGCCGAGTTTCTCAAGCTTCTGCGCACCCAAGGAATGGCCAGTAAAGGTGAAAGGCATGCCAGTCCTGGCCTGCGTCAAAACAGCGCAGTATCCGCCATCCGCGTAATGTGCTGTAGCAAAATCAGGAAGTGCGTCGCCATAGAATTCGAGCATGGAGGCGATAAATGCGGGCAGATGCGGCCAGAGCTGCTCTTTTTCCAGAAACCGATCGCCGCCACAGGGGAACCGCAAAATGCGAAGATTTTCCTCGTAATCGGGATAACTGCTTTGATCTTCGGCAAACTCCGGCCAAGCCGCATCCCGGATGCGCCGGGTGACAATATCGACCTTGTGGCCAAGATCGACCAAAGCCTGCGCGACTTCCTTCACGTAGACCAACTGGCCGCCAAAATCGGGATGTTCAGTCAGGTAGCTGTCTTTGGCGTCGAAATTACCCTGCGGATTTAGAAATACGATATGCATGGTGCGGCTATCTGTTCGGGTTTAAGTCTACGGAGTAATCTGGATTGACAATGATATTAGCGCAGGCACGATGCGCAGAGATAATACCGTGCTCAATCTTCAGGACTTCCTCAGTAAATTCATCAAGCTCGGAGGCATCACGATTACGCTTGCGACGATGTTCCCGCGTTTGATTGAAGTCGCGTGCAATGAACACCCGCGTATTAACGTTCTCGACCAGAGAAGTATAAGTGCCCTCGGCAATAGCAACCTGGGCGTCCCCGAATGCGAAGGCTTCCTCGCCGACACTGTCCGTAGCGTAATCAACCAAGGGCTTTTCCATCAGGTCGGCACCGTCCAAAAACGCTTTCATGTGTGCACTCAGAAGATCGATTTTCACTTCCTGTGTGCCGACCCAGGAAATATCTTTGCGCCGCGCCGCATCGTTGGATTTCGGCGGATAGACGAAGTAATCATCTTGTTGCAGGATAACGCTGGAAATACCGGCTTCTTCTAGAACTTCCGCAATTGCGGTTGCTGTCTCGGATTTGCCGCTGCCCGACTCACCGGCAAC
>DFRF01000234.1 GCA_002378125.1 Rhodospirillaceae bacterium UBA3470
CAAAGAAAATCCTCCGAGGGGTCGGAGGTTCTCCCCCGGCACGCCCTTCGACCCTCCGCGCGCAGGAATGATGCATAAAATACCAGCCATAAACTCAGTCTAACCCCTCGTTCCAGAGACGCCTATTGAGCGCCATTTTCACCTACCCATCAACATTCGTCGAACTTTGATTAAAGGCCCGATAGAACACTTCGACATTTTCGCACCAGGGATCAGAATATCTATCGGTCATTAACGACTTAGGCTTGGGCGGGACGATCAAGGCCTTCGTGCCGACCGGACCAGCGGTCCTCGACATCAAGGGGCGCGGCAGGCCGGTCCATGGCTTCAATCCCGCCGTTCGAAGCGGACGCGAAGCCGATCGGCGATCTCCGTCATAGCACTCGCCCAGGTCGCGCCGTGTTCACGATAAATCACTTCCACCGAAGGAGCCCACGGGTTCGTGTCCTGATCCATAAAATAGGGGTTGGGCCTTGCGTTAAAGTTGTAGACCTTGACGCCCAGGGCCCCACACAGATGCAAGAGCCAGCATTGGCTCGAGACAACGGCATCGAGCGCGGACATCAGCGCCGCCGCGTTCTCCATGTCGTTATCTATGTCGAGTTCGTCGAACCGATAAACGGCGACGCCATTCGCCGCAGCGGCCTCGATCTCGCCGGCATGTAACCCGCTCTGCAGACTGATCAAATGCACACGATCGATAGCTGCGATAGGCTGCCAGTCGTCCAGGCGGCTATGCAGCGGCAGTTTGTGCCAACCCGAATTTAGCGACCGCCAACCGGCACCGATCTTTGGGCCGGGGCCCAGTTCGTCCAGGCGGCGGCGCCAAGCGGCGACCCGGTCCGGGTCCGCTTTTAAAAAGGAACCATCGACGGGAAACTCTGCAAGCGAACGCCGGAACATACCCGGAAGGCTTCCGGCCGGCATATGGACATCAAACCGTTCAATATCCGCATGCGTCAGGTCCTCGTCACGCACGGTGATTTCCGGAAATGACCTCGCATAGAGTCCCTGCAAGCGGGCGTCACATTCATAGGTGACCTGAGCGTCCAGAACACCAAGCGCATCGGGGAGACATGAGGAAAAGCGGATTTCATCCCCGATTCCCTCTTCGCGCCAAATGAGAATAGACCGCCCCGCAAGTGCTTCGCCCGACCATTGGGGCACCGGCGGCAAGGGCCGCGGCGTGCTGCCACGCTGACGCCGCAATCGGCTCTCGAACAAGGGCCATGCCTCAGCCAAACGCGCCTGAGCCAGATACATATTCGCAAGACGCCCCTCCACCTCCGCGGCCCTTGGATGATTGGCAAGCGCGTCCTCGAGCACACGGATGGCGCCATCCGTATCGCCGAGCAACCCGCCCAACTGGGCAAACATGAACACGGCCGATAAATTATCGGGTGTTTGGGCGATCGCGCGATCGCAAAACTCCATCGCCTTGGCGAAATCTAATTGCGACGCCAACGAATCGGCAATGTCGAGAAGTTCCTCGGATGCCAGGTCGAATGCCCCATCCACCGGCGCGTCATCCGGCGATACGGCAAATCGCGCCACCGCTAGGTAGCGGCGTGCCAAGGAGTCATGAGGATTGGCATCAACGGCGTACCCAAGCCCCGCACCGGCAAGCTCGAAAATGCCGCATTTGAACAAGAGGATCCCTGCCACTCGGGATGCGTCGGCGCTTTTCGGATCAAGTCGACGTGCGTGATCTAGGCATCGTGCCGCGCGCACCATAGCCTGCCCTTCCAGCAAGGCATGCTCCGCCGCCAATAGTAGACGCACGCTCAACGCATGAACGGCAGGTCCGGCCACTTCACGCGCCGCTTCGGGAAAACTGCTTATCTCCATGGCTTCGGAAAGGGTGTCAGCCAGGAACAACAAGTGTTCGATATCTTGACCGGCAAACGCCGCCGCCGCATCCGTCGTCTCGTTCACCGCGGCGCAAAACCGCACAATCACTCCCGCCCATCCGGATTGGGGTTGAAGGCGTTCAGCCGCGCCTCCCGCCGCGGCTCCCATTTGCCAATTACCTTGACGTATGCCCAGGATGGCCATAGCCAGATGGCCGCGATGATCTTCCGGAGCTTCCAATGCGGTCTGTTGGGCCAATTGCGCACCTTCGCGTACCGTCGCCGTATCTTGAACCAACTGCAGCGCCAACAAGGCCCTGGCTCCGACGTGGTTCGGCGATAAATCCAGGGCTCGACGTAGATGCGTTTCGCCTTCCAACGCCTTGCGGACGGGGAAATGATCGCGGGTCGGAAAAGGAAATCGACCCCATGGGAAGTTCAGCCAAATCGGCGCGTAGACCTCACCGCTGGCCAACTCCTCTCGCTCCAGATCAATCAGCAGCTGCCCGAAGACGTAGTGCAGTTCGGCGCTTGTAGCCTGTTCGGGTACATGGGGTCGCAAAATTCCCACTGCTTCCCCAAGGCGTCCTTCGGCAGCGGCAGTCTGCGCCGTGTGTAAGGCATCCGTAGCCTGATCATGCTCCGTAAGCGGATCAACCATCGGCGACCAGCTCACGCAGACGATCGGCAATAGCGACGACGGGCCCCTCCCAGGTCTCGCCGTAAGTCTTAGAGAAAAACTCGATAGCCGGCGCCCAAGGACATCGCGACTGCCCGAGGCCATAGGTGTTCGGTGGCGCGCTGTAGCAATAGGTCTCGGTTCCGACCATGCCAGCGAAGGTCGATATCCATCCACGCAGTGTCACAACCCGATCTAGGGCCTGTATGAGCGCTGCCACACCATCCAAATCGTTGCGCAGGTCTAGATCGCTGAAATCGTGGATGGTCACACCAAATTCCGTCCGTGCACGCGCTAGATCGGAGGACACATCGCCGAATTGCAGGTTGAAGAAAAGCACACCCTTGACCGTAAGTAACGGCAAGATATCTGCGAATACGGAGGTTCGCGGCCGCTTCGCCCAAGACATATTCAAGGATTCCCAACTCAACCCGACCTTGGGCTCGGGTCCCAGGACCTCCAGGCGGGTCGTGAAGTCCGCAACCCGCGCCGGATCGGGAAGCAGGAACGTAGTGCTCCCGTCATAGGACGCCAGGGTCGGTCGCACATGCATCATCAGGCTGCCGCTTGGCAAATGATAGTCGGCGGCGCCGGTAGCGTCGACCCGGCCCTCTTCCGTCTGAAAGGCTACGTCGGGGAGGCTACGCTGCAACAGAGGCAGCAGGCGTGCCGAACATTCAAACACGACATTACACGGCCATCTTTTAAGGAAGTCGGGCAACAAAGACGCGAACAGAACTTCATCACCAACGCCCTCCTCTCGCCACACCAGAAGGCGTTTGCCACTGAGGTCCTGCCCGGTCCATCGCGGCAGGTTCGGCTGCGGCCGGTTGGTGTCAGCACGAACGACCTCAAACCGGCTTTCATACATCTCCCATGCCTTGGCCGGTTCTGCATTGGCCAGGTAGTGACCATAAAGGCTGAGCCGAAGACGCGGGTCATCCGGATGCGCCACCAGGGCTTGTTCCCCAACCGCAATGGCATCCTCGGTTCGGTCCATTACCGTCAACACCTGGGAAAGATCAGCGTAGGCACCGACATCCACCGGGTCCATGTCGATGGCACGCCGCAACCAGTTTTCCGCATTCTCGAAGTCTTGACCGCGACAATGCGCCAAGGCGAGTTTGCGCATATCCAGTGCGGAAACCAACGACGCTGAATTGGCAACTTCCTTACCCTGGCCGAGCTGCGCCATGGCCAAAAGATTTGCCCGGTTCGGATGCGCCGACCCCAACTTGCCAGCATTTTCGAGGTTTGCTTCCGCCGCCTCAAACTGATTGATGCTCAACATCAAAGCTCCCACGGCAACGGCCGCATCTGGCTGGTGGGCGTCAATCGTCATGGCCCGATCCAACAAACGAGCAGCACCGACCATACTGCCGTCCATGTAAACGCCATCGATTGCCAAAGCGATCAGTCGCGTCGCGATCCGCGACGAAAGGGCCGTCGCCAATTCCTGCTGAGCGGGCGTCATCCCCTGGTTTTGGCGCAACAGGTGCAAGCCTTCGGCACAGGCTTCCAAGCCGGCCGCATACCATCCATCGCCGAACCGTGCGGGGTCGACCTGATTATCCATAACCAAAGCCAGTTGGCGAAGCACGCCGGTCTTCGCATCGGTATCGTCTCGGGAGGCCGCACCATCGAACGCCGCGGCGGCGACGCCGAACTCACCCGCCCGTAAGGCCAACCGCCCCATCGCTGCGTGTGCGGACGCCAGATCGGGGGCATATTGCACTCCGCGTTGGATACGCTCCGCCGCTTCCGGCATTTGCGCTTCGTCGGCCAATAGAACCTCGCCCAACAAACTGTTTGCCGGACCATGGCTCGGCTCCGAAGCCAGGCATATCCGAAGCATCTTCGTCGCCTTCGCCATTTGCGAAATGGCAAAGCGGTTTCGCAAGGGAAAGGGGAACTCTCCCCACGGGAACCGGAACCGGAATGCTGCAAACAGGTCCCCTTCGGCAAGTAGGCGCCGCTCATTCTCAATAAGAACGCAAGCAAGTTGATAGTGGAGATCTGCATGGTCAGGCCATGCGGGCAATCGGCGTTCCAAGACGACTTGCGCCTCGCCCAGCCTACCCTGGCCACGCAGCAGATCGGCAAGGATCAATGCGGCCTCGATGCTATCGGGAAATGCCTCCAGAGCAGCGCGGACCTGGCTTTCCGCATGGTCGATGTCGCCTGCGTCGCGCGTCGAAACAGCCGTATCCAATATTCCCGATAGACCCATCACCTTGTCAAATTCACCTTACCACCTAAACTTTCATAATCCGGTCCTCGTGTTTCGATTGTTACCTCCCCAAAAAGCTCAGCATAAATCTTCTTCGCGTACCAAGTGCCCGGCGGGGATTGCGCGTGCCACCGAACGGCCAACTATGGCGTCCATGGCGTCCGGGCCAAGGCCCCAGGCTGGTCGCAGCCAAGTTAAATCATCCGCCGATAAGACTTCACCTTGGGCCACGTCTCGGATCGTCCCTATGGACCGTCGCATATGATCCGCGTTGTTAATCTCCGCTTCGAGAGGTCGGCGCTCATAGTTGCCTAAATGTCTCTCAGCCTGGCGGACCATAGCAACCAACGCGACCAAGTCGTCCGGATCCGCAGAAAGATAATGATCATGGAAGGCCTGGTCCTCCTTACGATAGGTGAAGTGCTTTTCCAGTGCGACCGCGCCCGCGGCGACAGCCAACTCACAAGCTTTCGTGCCCAAGGTGTGGTCCGAGTAACCGACCGGCACTCCAAAGGCATCCTTAAGCCATTGGATGTTTCGCAAGTTCGCGTTATTGGCATCGGTTGGATAAACAGAGACGCAATGCATGAGCATGAGCGAGCCATCATCACGGGCCGACGGCCGAACCGACAAGATTCGATCAACCGCTGCAGCGATTTCATCGTGGCTCCCCAACCCAGTGGAGACGATCATGGGCTTGTTGGTCGCTGCGATTGTTTCAATCAGGTTCAAAAATGTCAGATCGCCCGATGAGACCTTGAATATGGGGGCGATCTCATCAAGGAATGCCACGTCATGGAAACTCAGCGGCGTGGAGAAAAACAACACCCCCGCCGCATCGGCAGCGGCCTTAAGACGACGAAACGCGTCCCGGGAAAGCTGGAACCCTTTGGTCCTCTGGTAACGTTCTGGTTGTTCTGTTGAAATATAGTGCTCAATCTCAAATGTCTGAAATTTCACTGCGTCAGCACCCGCGTAGGCTGCCTTGTTGATCAGGTCGATGGCCACAGCCTCGTCACCTTCATGGTTTACACCGATCTCCGCGGCAATCCACGTACGGTCCAATGTCCGAAAATCCATACTGTCTTCCAATTCTTTATCTCCCGTGCGACCGCCGACAATCGTTCAAGTTTCGCTCGCCAGATGCGCCGCCACGATCCAATCGAAAGATGAGCGTAGCTCCAAGGCACCACGTTGGTCGATAACGACATGACCAACCCGGCCGCCGGGGATGCCCTCATTCTCAAACAAAAGGGGGCGGCGGATCAAACGGAGGCCGGCCACCTCCCGGTAAAGCTCTTCGCGCTCCAGGCGCAAATGGATGTTTTGGCGGACCGGCTCAAGGCCGGCGCCTTTATGTTGATAGAAATGATCCGTTTCTGGACGAACGCCAATAACCGTATCCGTCTTGAACAGTTCCATAACGTCAACGGCCGCGTTCAGATGCCGCGAGGTACGAAAGGGACACTCGATCGCCAAGGTCATGATGGCGCTGAAGCTAGCCGCCGGTGTTTCGATCGTCGACAAAGCGTGACGCAAAGTTTCCGCCAGAAACGAATTGGCGGCCGCCAATCCCGCATCGCGCCGAACGAGAGTGACCGTGTCCGGCCACGTCGATGCCACATGATCCAGGATATCATCATCCGGCGTAGTCACCACCACATTGTCAATCGTATCGGCCCCCAGTGCCGCCGCGATGGTCCAGTCGACAAGCGCTCTTCCGCCGAGATCCTTTAGTGCCGGCGAACTCGGATCCGTCGGATTGCCCCGAATGGGAATGATGGCCGTCACCGCCAATTTCCGGCCAAGACGCCGGGCATGACGCTCTAAAATGGTTGCACGCGTATCCAGCAAATGGTGCTCGTCGCGGGTCAGGCTCGCAAGATGCTGACGATAATAAAACAGCGGCACATTCAAGTTTTTGACCTTGTAGTGCTCGATAAAGCGGATCCAAAGATCGTACCCATCTTGGCACCCGAGGGATTCGTCGTAACCTCCGATTTCCTCAAGACACTTACGTCGGATCATCGTGCACGCGCCGTGCGCTGGCTGATCCATCAACGTAACGTCGTCAAAATCATGGCGACGGACCTCGGACAAGACCTCGCCGACCTCATCAACTTCGAAATAGTCGGGGAACACCATGCCAAGCTCCGGGTCAGCATCCAAAGCGGCGCGCAATTGCCGCAGGGCTTTTGGATGGAGATAGTCATCCCCATCCAGTCGCATGATGTAGCGTCCCCGCGCCGCCCGCAGCGCGATGTTGTTGGTAATCGTCAATCCCTTGTTCTGCTGGACAATCAAGCGCACGCGCGGATCATTGGCGAAGGTCGCTAACACGGCCGACGTATTGTCCGTCGAGCCGTCATCGATGACCAAGACTTCGTAGTCATCCGTGTCCTGGTTCAGGACAGACGCTACGGCATCATGAACAAATCGGCCAAAGTTGTGGCTGATGATGTAAACCGTAACGGTCGGGTTGCCGTTAGACATGACTGTTTATGGCCCGGTCAAGCGATCCCAATCAAGGCGCGTTTCAACGCAAATTGGCTTTTGCCGTTGGCGGACACCAGCGTTGATTTCCAAGATTTCAGGATGGGCCTCGAAAAATTCGACGATATCGTCCATGTCGTATTCCAGAGCCTTCCCACCGGCGCGCATGGCCTCTAACAGCGTACAGATCACTGCATAATCCTCTGACGTATCAAGAGTGAGGCGCCAATCTCGCGCGTGACGCGGGTCGACCGGCGCTTGGGCTATCCGGAACTGATCCGAATTCTCCGTGACA
>DFRF01000104.1 GCA_002378125.1 Rhodospirillaceae bacterium UBA3470
ATTGAAACCCGGAGATGAAGTTAGTTTTCAGACACCAGGCGGTGGCGGGCTGTTCCCACCCAGCGAACGCGAGCCCGACATGATTCAGAACGATGCAAGATCGGGCCTGACTACGTTTGCTGGCCGTCGCGAGAGCTAGGTCGATGCTCGACACAAAACCCAGTTGGCGGATTGGTGTCGATATCGGTGGTACCTTCACCGATATTGTCTTGTGGGACAGCCTGGGCGGTCAGTTGATTCTGGATAAGATACTCACGACACCCAATGACCCGTCCCATGCCGTCCTAGAGGGCGTCGAGCGGGTCTTGAAGGCAGCCAATATCTCGGCGCAGGATCTTGCTTCAGTCATCCACGGGACCACCCTGGTTGCCAATGCATTGATCGAGCGTAAGGGCGTTACCACGGGCCTGATAACGACCGCAGGTTTTCGAGATGTCCTCGAGATCGGGCGGGAATGGCGCTACGACCTGTTCAATCTAGATATTGAGATGCCGAAACCATTGGTGCCCCGTCATCTGCGGTTTGAGGCGACGGAACGTATCGGTCCCGACGGCGACGTCCTGGTGATATTGGATGAAACGGCCCTTCAATCGACGATATCCGCTTTGCGGGATGCTGGCGTGGGGTCGTTGGCGGTGTGCCTGCTGCATGCATATCTCAATCCAGCTCACGAACGAGCGATTGCGGACGTAATCCGGCGTGAATTGCCTGATATAGCCTTGTCCTTGTCGTCAGATGTGAGCCCAGAGTTAGGTGAGTATGAGCGCTCATCGACCACGACCGCTAACGCCTATGTTCATCCTATTTTCCGCAATTATGTCGATCGCTTAGCGGGCGCCTTGGCCGATCTCGGGTACGAACGTGACCTGTTGTTAGTGTTGTCTGATGGCCGGTGCGTGCAGGCCGATGTGGCGACGCGCTACCCGATCCGCCTTGTTCAATCCGGCCCCGCTGCTGGTGCTGAAGCGGCACGTTTGTTCGGTGAATTGGCACATGTTGATGACGTACTGTGTTTTGACATGGGCGGCACCACGGCGAAAGCCTGTTTAATCCCCGAAGGTATACCCGAACGAACGGTTCACTTTGAGGTCGCTCGTGAGACGCGCTTTGCCGAAGGAAGCGGCCTTCCTCTCCAAATCCCGGCGATCGACATGATTGAGATCGGCGCTGGGGGCGGAAGTATCGCGCGGGTCGACAACCGCGGCTTGTTGCAGGTCGGCCCTGACAGCGCTGGTGCTGACCCGGGACCGGTTTGCTATGGGCGGGGCAATGATCTACCGACAGTGACCGACTGCGATCTGGCTCTTGGGTATCTTGCTCCGGATTCTTTCTTAGGTGGCCGGATGACGCTAGATGCCGATGCGGCGGTACGGTCAATTGAGCGGCATTTGGCAAAGCCCATGGGAATCAGTATCGAAGATGCGGCTTGGGGCGTGCATGAAACCGTCACGGCAAGCATGGCTCAGGCCGCGATGATCCATGCCATTGAACGGGCTCTCGATGTCACGCGATTTTCCATGCTGCCCATCGGGGGTGCCGGGCCCGTCCATGCCTGCAGCATGGCTGCAAAAATGAATATCGATCGCTTAATCTGCCCAACGGGGGCGGGCGTGGCCTCTGCTATCGGTATGCTGTCGGCGGCGATCTCATTTGAAATCGCCCGCGCAGCACCGGCGGATCTAGCGAGTTTGGACTTTGTCGGAACCTGGACGATGATCGAAGAGATGGACGCGGAGGCGTCTGCCTTAGTCACGAGTGCCGGGGTAGACATCCGCGATGTGGAGCACAATCTCAGTGTAATGATGCGGTATGCCGGACAGGGCTACGAAATCGAAACCTCAGTATCACGAGAAATCATCGAAAAGGCAGACGGCGAGGGACTGCATACGGCTTTTACAGAAGCCTATCGGCGGCGCTATGGACGCACCGAAGAGATTCCCGTTGAGATCCTTTCTTGGCGTTTGGCCGTTGAGGGGCCGCGGTCTACACTCGGAGAAACCCTGATCGGTCGCGATATAGATGTCGACCCGAGTGATGAGGTTGTCACGCAAAGACCTGCATGGTTCGGGGAGCAGTTTCTGGAGACGCCCGTATTCAAACGCAGTGGTCTTCGTCCTGGCACTCAAATCCCGGGTCCGGCGATTATCGAAGAAACGGAATCGACGACAATTGTACCGCTTGAATTCACCTTAGATGTTGATCAAGCATTGAACCTCGTTCTGACGCGGGTCAGATCATGAGCAAACGTCCTTCGTCTTTTGTGCACTGGCTCGTCCAGAGGCTTTACAAGGCTGGAACCCGACGTTTGTTCGGCGTCCCCGGCGGAGGTACCAGTCTCGATTTGATCGATGCGGCGGCGTCGGAGGGCATTGAGTTGGTGCTAACGGCGCGAGAGGACGCGGCCGTAATCATGGCCGGAGTGTCTGGCGTATTAACGCAAGCGCCCGGCTTGGCGTTTTCAACCAAAGGCCCTGGATTGACCTCCGCCGCTAACGGTTTGGCGTCGGCGTCGCTCGATCGGATGCCAGCGTTGTTGATTGCTGAGACCTTCGTCCCCGGCGAGTTGGACTATGTCTCTCACCAAGCCTATGACCAGTCTGCACTCGTGCAACCGTTGTTGCCGAATGGCCCAATGAATGTCCTCGACGCCAACAAAGAAGCCATTGAGAACTGGCTCGCATGCAGCCCCAAACCGGCCCGGCAGCCAGCCGTGATGTTCCCGACCCGTGACGCGCTGCGCGCGTTGGTGGACACGAATGATGGCCTCGAACCGATACTGACGGAAAAGATAATTGGTCAAACGGCGTTAGCGCGTGCCTGTCAACTAGCGAATGAAAGCTTAAAGCCAATTGTGATTGTTGGCCTGGAAGCCGCCCGGCCGGAACTAGCCTCAGAGGTACAGAAACTCGTGGAGGCCCTAAACGCGCCGGTTCTCTCCTCCTACATGGCGTCGGGCACAGTGCCTGTCGGTCACCCAAACTATGCCGGGATATTTACGGGAGGGGCCATTGAGCAATCCTGTGTCAATGAGGCAGACCTTATTGTGTTGGTTGGTCTTGATCCCGTTGAGTTGATTCGCAAACCCTGGACCTACAAGGCGTCGGTGCTCGATGTCTGTGATGCCGTTCATCAGCCGCACTATCTTGAGCCCGAAGTTCGTCTTTGTGCACCGTTGGGGGCTTCTCTCCCCGCTTTGGTCGAGGGAATACGATCCTCGACATCGACCAGCACATGGACCGATGAGCGTATAACAATGCACCGGGATCGGTTTTATGCCGGCCTTCAAATTGAAGCAGAGAATGGTCTGTCGTCCGGTGTAGTCGTCAAGGCCGCTGCAGCCGCATTCGATGGTAAGCCAAGACTAACCGTGGATGCGGGGGCTCATATGTTCTCGGCTTGCGCGTTCTGGCCAGCCATGGCTCCCCGCGACATTCTCATTTCCAATGGTCTTGCAACCATGGGTTTTGCTCTTCCCGCCGCCCTGGCCGCCGCACTACATGACCCGGCGCGCGGCGCTGTTGTCATGACTGGTGATGGCGGATTGATGATGTGTCTTGGAGAGTTAAAGACGGCGGCACAGGTGAATGCAAACATCTGTATCATTGTATTCAACGATGGATGCTTGTCGCTCATCGACATTAAGCGCAAAGAACGCGAAATGTCCGACCTGGGCCTTAGTTGGAACCGCCCCGACTTTGCACTGGCCGCTCAGGGATTTGGTTTCCAAAGTTGGAGGCCTGAAAACATTGACGAATTGAATAGTGCCTGCGCTGAGGCTGCAACCCAATCTGGTCCACGTTTAATTGACGCTCAAATTGATCCAAGCGGTTACCTCAACCAGATGAAATCGTTGCGCGGATAGAATTCATCTGCCAGACACCATCATCGTTCTTTTCACTGTGGCATATTCGTAATGCTGATTGAAGACGCGCTGAGTGCCCTTAACCTAATTAAATACCCGTTTAGAGCACGTTCATACGAAGCATTCACTTTTGTCAGGTTAGCGAAGCACGCTTTCGGGTTCAGTGGGTATCCATTTGGCGTAACTGCCGGTTTGTTAATTTTTCGGTTCCAGCATAGATATTATCAATCAATTGAATATTGATGTAACTCCTCCCCAGAGCGGAAGTTTATTTTTTAGGTGAAAGATATCCTGACCGGAAATCACTGCTTTGCAAAAATATATACTAAAGCGGGTTTTATTAATCATCCCAACTGTACTGGGGGCTGGTATATGTGTCTTTTTTCTTATGCGTGTTATTCCGGGTGATATCTGTTTGGTCAGGTGGGTGGATTATGGGCAGGATCTGCGGCCTGAACTACTCAAACTTTGCCGAGATCATCTTGGCCTGAACGATCCTGTTTTCTTTCAGTTTTTGCATTTCATCAAGGGAGTATTGACGTTTGATCTTGGGGTTTCAATGTGGACTGAGAGGCCAATCATTGAGGAATTAGAGTTGCGATTCGCAGTGTCGTTGCAAGTGGCGATTATGGCCACAATGGTTTCCGTCCTTGTCGCCATCCCTCTTGGGGTATTATCAGCGGTTAAACAAAATACCTGGGTTGATTACGCCGTACGTATCGTTTCTATCACAGGCGTGGCGCTACCTTCGTTCTGGTTGGGTATCCTGATTATCCTAAGCCTTCTGATCGGCTCCCAAATATTATTCGGAGAACCATGGATGCCACCCATCGTGTATGTATCACCATTCGTTGACCCAATAGACAATTTATCTCAATTGATTTGGCCGGTAATTGCCATTGGTTTCAGGTATTCCTCTGTCGCGACACGAATGACCCGCTCGGCACTCCTGGACATTTTGCGTGACGACTATGTACGCACAGCACGGGCCAAAGGTCTGATCGAAAAGCTCGTGATTAACCGCCATGCCTTGAGGAACGCACTGCTACCCGTAATAACGATTATTGGTATAGAGTTTTCTTTCTTAATGGGCGGGCTTGTGGTTACAGAGCAGGTTTTTAACCTCAATGGTCTCGGAAGACTGATGTTCGAATCAGTATTAAATTCGGACTACAACATGACCCAAGCGTTGGTTATGATTTGTGTGCTCATGTTTGTAAGTATTAACCTTTTGATTGATCTGTTTTATGCGTGGCTAGACCCTCGTATCAGATATGGCTGATACTCAGCCATCAACTTAAGTAAGTAGGCAAAATGTCTCGTTAGGGCGATCAATAAGTTTATGGCTAGTGCTATAAATTGGTTAGGTTTTTAAGTTGACGCGGCCACTATACTTGCTGAATTTGGTCTCGGAATAGTCACGCTATCGATATTCTTCAAAGCCTCTATAGGCATCGTATAGAAAGTTGTGGGCACCGATTTGGAACCAATTTCTGTCTGCCTTCTTTTTGGATTTAGCCTTTTCGTCGGGGTGCTGATTGGCTGCGTTGGTATCGGTGGCGTTCTACTCGTTCCGTTCCTGACCTACATCCTTGGTTTCAGTATCCATCTCTCCATTGCCGCAGCAATGTTTGGTTACATCTTCATCGGCGTTGTTGGTGCCATTCTTTATGCCCGACATGGCTCAATTGAGTGGTCGAAGGCGATTTGGATGGTTCTTGGGGCAATGCCTGCCGCATATTTCGGTTCTTTCCTCGTTTCTATCATTCCTGAAAGCGGTCTGGAATTGATTGTCTGCATACTGGTTCTCTTTGCTGGACTTAACGCTCTGCGCCGCGACAAGGCGGTCACCGATGAACGCAAGATTTCTAATCCTGTGGCACTGCTGACCATTGGTTCAATAACCGGTGCTGGGTCGGCTTTAACGGGGACAGGGGGGCCTTTAATTGCTGTTCCAATTTTGGTGTCATTGAAAGTTTCAGGACATGCTGCTGTTGGCTTCAGTCAAGCGGTACAAGCTCCACTCGCCACATTAGCGACTATTGGCAATTTCATTTATGGCGCGGTCAACGTTTCGGTCGGCGGCACAGTTGCCGCTGGTTTGGTGATTGGCGGTTACTTTGGCGCCAAACTTGCCCTTACTTTAAAGCCTGAAACCATGAGTACGCTCGTCGCCCGGGTGTTAGTCATTGTTGGACTGGCTCTCTTAGGCAAGCTGTTAATTGCCAATGTTTAATTTATCCGGATCTGTTTCTCCGCTTCATCGGCGATGATCTCGGCGATGAGTTCACAATCAGACTCGTTAAATGTCAGAGGCACGCGCATGTCGCAAGTTGTCGAAAGCGTATTCAGAGTTTTCGGTAGCTCCGGTATGTTGTCTAAATAACGCCAACTGTCATACCGGCTGGTAAACGCAACTGGGTCTTCGGGACCGAACCATTTAAGCTCTACTCCGCGCGCCAGGCATGTATCTATGAAGGCCGGTATTTTGTCGACACCGAAGCCATCCACATGGAATTGGATTGATGAGCCAACGTAGAATTCATGTTGGGGTCGATCGACAATACGGATGCCCGGTGCGTTCCTAAGGCCGTTTTCGATAGTACGGTAACGCGTGTTCCAGCACTGGATATTGTTGTCAAGATTTGGCAATTGGGCGCGCAGAATTGCCGCACGTAGATTATCGAGTCGTGCGGAACAATTGGGTGTTTCCAGCCGTATACTTCCAAAGGTTTCGATTGGCGGCGCTGTGCCGTGGCGCTCATAAAGCATGTAGGAGCCTGACAGCATGATGGCACGTGCCGCGATCTCAGCATCATCGGTGGTTAACAGACCGCCTTCACCTGAGTTCATATGTTTATAGGTCTGAGTGGAAAAGCAGGCGACGGCGCCGAAATTTCCAGACTTCCGGCCTCTCCATTCAGCCCCCATGGTATGCGCGCAATCTTCAATAAGAATGATGTCGAACTCATCGCAAATTTTACAAATCTCTTCCATGTCGGCGATATGGCCGCGCATATGAGAAAGCATCATAAATCTGGCGCCGCTTTCCTCTGCCTTAGAGCGAAAATCGTCGATATCCGTCAACCAATCATCCCCGATCTCCACAAACACGGGCACGGCGCCCACGGCGTGGATAGCACCAGGCACTGGTGCTAACGTGTAGGCATTCGCAAGAATTAGATCGCCGGGCTCGATACCCGCAGCCCTCAGTGCAATCTGAATTGCCTGACCTCCGGATGTGACAGCTAAACAGTAGTCGACACCTTGGTAGGCTGCATACTCGGACTCAAGCAATGCGGTATCACTGATTTCACCCGGCCCCGTATTGTAACGATGCAAGCGCCCTGACTTTAAAATATCGACCGCTTTCTCGACCCCACTTGAGGGGATAGCCTCTTGCTGAGTGAAGGATTTATCGAATGTTTTCATGATTATTCCTAGTAGCGTCTCTGCTCTGCGACCTCAAAGTCCCAATCGACGTCGGGGAAATACTTTCGGAGCCGCCAGTCACAGGCGCGCGCATGACCCTCCATGCCTTCCGCTCGCGAGATACGAGATCCCACGGCACTGAAGACCGCATTGGCCTGGGCATCCAGTTCCTGGTAGGTAAGCACCTTCATGAACTTGTGCACATTGAGGCCGCCACTATAACGCCCGGCACGCTTGGTCGGCAGGATATGATTTGTACCAGAGCACTTGTCACCGTGGGTGACCGTACTACCCTCGCCCAGAAATAGTGAGCCGTAGTTGTTGAGGTTGGTTTTCCACCACTCAAGATTTGCGGCAATAACTTGAAGATGCTCCGGTGCGTATTGGTCACTTACTCTTACCACCTCATCGCGATTATCACAGAGCACGATTTCACCGAAGTTCTGCCAAGCTGTCATGACTACCTCTTCGTTGGGCATGTCGGCAGCGACCTTGGGAACAATCTGGGCAACACGCTGGCCAACATCGCGCGACGTTGTGAATAACCACACCGGTGAATTCGGTCCGTGTTCCGCCTGCGAAGTGAGATCAACGGCGATAGTCATGGGATCAGCGCTTTTATCGGCAATAATCGCGGACTCTGTTGGACCGGCGAAGACATCAATGCCGACCTGACCGAACAAGATGCGCTTCGCTTCCGCCACATAGGCATTGCCCGGACCGACGACGATATCGGCCTCTTTTCCAGTGAAGAGACCGTAAGCCATAGCGGCGACGCCCTGGACGCCGCCCATTTCTAGAATCACGTCGGCCCCGGCCAAATCCATAGCATAGGCGATGGCGGGATGGATCGAGCCCGCGTGCGGCGGGGAACAGGCGATAATAAACGGTACACCCGCAACTTTGGCGGTAGCGATACTCATAATTGCCGAGGCGATATGGGCGTAACGCCCGCCCGGCACGTAGCAGCCGGCGCACTGCACAGGCAGCACGCGCTGGCCCAGCCGTACACCTGGCTCGGTCTCAATCTCAAATTCCTTTAGGCTGTTACGCTGTGCCTCGGCAAAGCGTTTGACCTGCCTGT
>DFRF01000020.1 GCA_002378125.1 Rhodospirillaceae bacterium UBA3470
CCCAGCCGTTATCCGAGACATGTACGCCACGCAAGCCATCAATGGCGGTGACGTCCAGTATGGGGCCGGAGAGAGCAGGGCGATCCGTCCCCGCAAACAGGTCCGTGCAACCGGCCGCGACATGACCCGTATGGCTGGACAGCCAGTCCAAGGCGGCACCGAGTTCCGTGGGGCGGAAATACGACACGGCGGTGAAATCTCTCCCAATGCAAAATTTGTTTGTATACAAATAAATTTTGCATTGGGAAACATTTGCTGTCAACATGCTTTGTGACGATTGCGATTGCGCAATTTAGCGAGGTGATCACTTGGTGAAAACACGCCCCCAATCGGTGCCGGTCGATGAACAGGGGTATCAACTCTACGAACAAGTGGGGTATATCCTGCGTCAAGTTAGCCAACGCCATATGGGAATTTTTGCGGATCAGATCGCCGATTTAACACCGACCCAGTTTGCGGCCTTGGCTAAGCTGTGCGAATGGCGATCTATCTCGCAAAACGAATTGGGACGCCAGACATCCATGGATGCAGCGACGATTAAGGGGGTTGTCGATCGCCTACGTAATCGGGGATACGTGGATAGCCAGCCTGACCAGCGTGATCAGCGTCGCCTCGTCCTGTCACCAAGCATTCAGGGCGAACGCGTGTTCGCTGATTTGGTGGCAGTGGCCCATGAGATCACAGCGGAAACTCTGGCGCCTTTGACAAAGAAAGAGCAAGACCAGTTTCTGCGCTTGTTATCAAAGTTGAAGTAGGCGGAGCCATTATCATGAAGGATGCCCCATCGGGTCAGGTTGTCGGTGTCGATGTTGGTGGAACGTTCACCGATCTGGTCATGCTGGACCAAGCCGACGGTACGGTGCGTCTGGCGAAAGTGCCGAGCACCATGGATAACCAGGCCTTTGGTGTCCTCGCCGCACTTGACGAGGCCGAAGCCAACTATCCCAACCTTGACCTGATCATCCATGGGACCACGACGACCACCAATGCCGTTCTGGAGCGTAAGCTGTCGAAAACAGGGCTGATCACCACGCAGGGGTTTCGGGATATTCTAGAGCTAGGTCGGCGTACAAGGCCTCAGGCCTATGGCATGACCGGGTCTTTTACGCCAGTGATCCCGCGCGATCTTCGTCTTGAGGTGGCGGAACGTATGGATGCGGCTGGCGACGTGGTGACGCCTCTTGATGAGGCTGGTGTGCGGGCCGCCGCCGAGACCTTGTTGGCTGTGGGTTGTGAATCGGTGGTTGTTCATTTTCTGCACGCTTACGCCAATCCCGATCATGAGAAACGCGCGGCCGAGATTGTCACTAGCATCTGGCCCAACGACCATGTCACCATGGGTCACGCGCTTTTGTCCGAAAGCCGGGAGTTCGAGCGCGGCGTGACGGCGGCCGTGAACGCCTCCGTTCAGCCTCTCCTGGAGCGTTATATCGGCCGATTGACCGACGAATTGTCCGGCCAAGGTTACGGCGGGGAAGTGTTGGTCATGAACGGTAACGGCGGCATGGTGTCGGCGAAGGACGTGGCGCGGGAGGCTGCTAAGACGGTCATGTCCGGCCCAGCATCCGGCGTGATGGCAGCGGCCTATACTGGACGGCAGGCTGGCATCACCAACCTTTTGACCTATGACATGGGCGGCACGTCCACAGATGTGGCGCTGATCATGGGTGCCGAGCCGGCGGTCTCCAATGAGATCGAGGTCGAATATGCGATGCCCATCCATGTGCCCATGGTTGACGTGCGTACGGTCGGTGCCGGCGGTGGCTCCATCGCGCGGGTAAACGCGGGCGGCCTGCTGGAAGTCGGGCCGGAAAGTGCTGGGGCTCATCCGGGTCCAATTTGCTATGGACGCGGCGGTGATTTGCCGACAATTTCTGACGCTAACCTGTTGCTCGGCCGATTGAACCCAGCGGGTTTCAAATCGTTGGATGCGTCGTCTGCGACAGGCCAAGTGACAGAAATTTTTGAACGCGAATTGGGAGCACCTCTGGGGCTTGATGTGACCGCCGCGGCGGCGGCCGTCATCCGTATAGCCAATACCAAGATGGCCGGCGCAATTCGCATGGTGTCGTTGTCATTGGGCATGGATCCGCGTGACTTCGCCTTGTTCGCATTCGGTGGCGCGGGGCCACTGCACGCTGTATCTCTGGCGCGCGAAATGGGCGTGCCCCGCGTTGTTATTCCGTGCCGACCGGGTATTACCAATGCCTTGGGCTGCGTCGTTGCTGATCTGCGTCATGATTTCGTCAACACGGTGAACCGCTCATTGGAGAATGTCGACATGGACCAGGTTCACGATATTTTTGCCGCGCAGACGGAAGAAGGGGAGCGTTTGATCGCCAAGGAGCCTGTTGAGGTCAGGGACGTGAAACGTCTTTACAGCGTCGATATGCAGTTCGTCGGTCAAACACACCTGCTACGCGTCAATCTCCCTGATGCCGAACCGTCGAGGGAGGATTTGCGGCGCCTCTTCGAGGAGGCCTACTTTAACCGGTTCCGGGTGGAATTGGAGAACATTCATGCGAACCTCGTCAACGTGAATACTTCGGTAATCGGCCAACGCGCGGAAATGGACCTCTCCACGTTGATTGATCCGGCAGGCCGCAAGAGCGACGTTGCAGCAGCTGAAACTGGTCATCGCACCGTGGTATTCGATGATGGACCGTACGACACGCCCGTCTTTTGGCGCGACTATATGCCCATCAACATGGAGATTTCCGGCCCAGCGATCATCGAACAGATGGACTGCACTACATTGGTGGAACCCGGCGATGTGGCACGCGGGGACGCCGGCGGCAACATTATTATCGAAGTGGGAGGGCTGTGAGATGAATTTAGACCCGATCACATTAAGTGTCATCCAAGCGGGATTGCAGCAGGTTTGCGACGAGATGGACCTGAGCTTTTCACGGGCCGCTTTTTCTCCAGTCATCGCGGAGGCCAACGACCGTTCTGATGGCATCTACGCGGCGGATGATGGCTCCCTCATCGCCCAAGGGGCCCAAGGACTGCCCGTCTTCGTTGGTACCATGCAGTATTCCACCAGGACCCTGATCCAAATGATCGCTGAGGGTCGAGCGCCGGCGCCGAAGCCCGACGACATCTACATCGTCAACGATCCATACTTGGGCGGAACCCATCTCATGGACGTGCGTTTTGCACGGCCCTTCTACCGTAATGGTGAGATTTTCTGTTGGTTGTCGAATACGGGGCACTGGCCAGATACTGGTGGTTCCGTGCCGGGTGGCTTTTCCGCTTCGGCCACGGCCGTGGAGCAAGAGGGATTGCGCTTGCCGCCTGTGCGCCTGTTCAAGGAAGGAAAGTTGGACGAGGAAATCTTCTCCATAATATCCTCGAACATCCGTGTCGCTGACCAGCGCATTGGTGACGTGAAAGCTCAGGCCGCGGCACTCATGGTTGGGGAGGACCGCCTGAACCTCCTCATGGATCGGTACGGCGACGAGACCGTGACGGCGGCTATTGCCGAACTACGTATCCGCGCTAGCGCCCAAATGCGGGCGTTCATTTCAGAGATTCCCGACGGTACCTATCCGTCCACCGCCTATGTGGATAGCGACGGTGTGGTCAACGAGCCACTGAAGATCAACCTTGCGATCACCAAGGCGAGGGATGAGCTGACTTTCAACTTCGATGGGTCCAGCCCGCCCTGTATGGGGCCCATGAACTCGGTCTTGGCGACGACCCTAAGTTCCGTCTATCTGGCCATGCGTCACATCTTCCCAGAGGTGCCAATTAGCGCCGGGGCTTTCGAGCCGTTAAACGTGATCCGACCCGAAGGCACCTTCTTGGACGCAGTCTATCCGCGTCCTGTATCGGGATGTGCGGCGGAAGTTTCCCAACGAATTGCCGAAGCGGTATTTGCGGCTCTGGCCAAGGCGCTACCCAACCGGGTAACTGCCGCACCGGCCGGAACCAGCGGTAATTTCGCGTTGGGGGGGCACGACCCTGCACGGGCCCGCGACTACGTTATGTACCAGATTTCTGGTGGCGGTTACGGTGGCAACGCAGACCATGACGGCCTGGCCAACGGGTGCTCCACTATCGGCATCTCCAAGGCGCCACCCGTCGAGATCATGGAACAGGCCTTCCCTGTCTTGTACCGCAAGTACGCGCTTCGTGAAGGGTCAGGCGGCGCCGGACAACGGCGCGGTGGGTTCGGTCTTGAATACGATGTGGAACTGCGCCGGGGCGAGGCCCGCGCCAGCTTCGTCATGGACCATGGCCGTTTCGGCCCGCAAGGCGCGCTCGGCGGCGCCGACGGTGCCCCCAATCACGTCACCGTGTGGCAGAACGGTGAACCCTACACGCCGGTGCACCTGTCGAAGGAACAGGATATCCCTCTGACGCCGGGTGACCGGGTACATGTCTGCACGCCCGGCGGCGGCGGCTACGGTGACCCCTTTGCCCGCGACCCCGAGGCGGTTTTGGAGGATGTGCGTCTGGAGCGTTATACGGTCTCGCAAGCGCGAGAGATGTTTGGCGTCGTCCTCTCTGGTTCGCCTGTAGCGGTTGACTTCTCTCAAACGGATCGTCTTCGTGTAGAGGGTGCTAATCAGAGCCCAGCAGACTAGGTCCCCCATCTCGACGACGGGGGTAGTGTCCGGTCCAATAGTTACGTGCCTAACTGGGACCGCGTCAAAGCCTCCGCTACTCACTCGAGGACAAAACTAACAACCCCACCAGGTCCCTGGAGTGACCCAGGGGGCAACTGGATTGGTTCCCAACGTAGTTAATAACCCAAAAACAAGAACCAATTTTTAAGTTCTTTCAAGTTTGGATAGTGGGCGGGTCTGTCTCGCCTCACACCGCATGCGAACGGCATTATGGCGCGTATAGTTGTGTCCCGTCACTAAACCAAGAGGCGCTATTAACATTCTACAAATGGGGAGTTCTCAGAACTCAGCGGCTACCTTCAGCGTCGCCGTATGACCAGAGTTTCCGGTGCCACCTTGCGATGTCCCGTAGTCCTCATCGTGGATATATTCGGCGGTGACTGAGGCATTATCCATCAACTGAATAGTCACAGCACCTCCGATCCGCGTTTCTGGATAGCTTAAAGCAAAGGCTTCCTTAGTGCCTTGGATTGTGGCTGCTAAGGTCGTTTCCTTACCCATGATTTCGCTAACGTAGGCGGCTTCTAAGTTCCAGGCTACAGGTTTAGCACCCTGACCATTGAAGGCTAATTCACCTGACTCGAATGCCTCGGCAGCGCTCATGTAACCGGCGTAGACCGTGAACGCGCCGTAGTTGACGGTGCCGTGCATCTCCCAACCAGCGATATAGTTGTTCAGCGCGGTTGCGTTGTCGCCCAGTCCTTCCGTTAGGCCACCGGAATCGGCGATGTTGGAGATATAACCGCCGCCGATATTGACAGTCGCACTGGTCAACTCCGCTTCATAAGAGGCTGAAAGCCCCCACTGATCGATATTGTCGCCTTCGCCAGTCTGTTGGGTGTCACCATTGTAACCGTACCCTTCGAGGGTGAAGCCATTCTGGGTTAAGCCGACCAGCACGGCAGATTCCGCTGTCTCACCCAAGCTCTTGGATAGTGGATCCGTGCTCATAGCCGTATCGAAGCCGCCGAACGGAATGGCCCAACGGCCAGCTTGAAGGTATGCCGGATACTTCTCGGGGTTACCAAGTGTCGCGAAGGCTTCATCTAAACTGATGGTATCGGTTCCATCATCTTCATAGATCAACTGGACATGGGTTGAGAGAAATTCAAAGGGTTGCGTATCAATAAATGTCTCGACTTTGGCAAGTGTGATGTCGCTGGTATCGGCATCGGCAAAGGACTCGGTCGATGTCATTTCGACTTCAATCCCACCTCCAATGGTCACATTCTTTGGCAATCCGGGAATCGACGCTGCAGACCTTGCCGCGCTATCTGCCTTGGTTTCAGCTGCCTGAGCCTGAGTTTGCGCCTTGTTAAGTGCGGCCTTAAGGCTGTCGAGTTGCTTTTGTTGGGCCTCAATCATGCGCATCAACTGTTGCGTAGTTGGCGCCGACTGCGCCAGTACCGGTGTCGTTCCCAGTGAGGCAAAAAGCGCTCCGACGAGAACAGGAAGAATCTTCCTCACGTTCCTCTTGGGGTCCATGGTTTTTCCTTTCTATTTTCCTTGTTCATCACGAACGTTTGTCTGTTTCGTCAGGCACATGTCCGACGCGAAATCTTGAATGACTAAGACGTAATGTTATACTATTACATATATACATATGTTATAATATAACAAATTT